>JBNKOV010000231.1:0-7653 GCA_050294955.1 Holophagae bacterium | reverse complement strand
AAGTCCGGTTTCTGTAATGAACCACAAGCCGCCTATGGAGTCTTCGAAGATGAAGTCAACGGCCTCGTCTGGCCAACCGGAAGTCTCTGGCTTTGTTACGACATCTCCTTCGAGCCTATAGGCGCCTTCATCGGCTCCGAACCAGAAGACGCCAAAATGGTCTTCATAAAAACACCTGACGGGGCTTGGCGTGAATTCCGGCGGGAAATTTCGCCACTGGCCGTTTTCATAAACGGAAACACCGCCATGGGCAACCCAGAGTCGCTTTTGCTTGTCGAGGTATAGGGCAAACACGGGCGCAGGCTGCATGCTGCCGCGGACCATCTGATCTCCAGGGAGCTCATGTCTTATGGTATTTTCTCCATCGAAACTCACCAGACCGTAGTCGCTGGTGGCGATCCACAAGGCGCCGTCCGAACCTTCCACCATGCAGGTTACCGAGGCGCTTGGCCGCAAGTCTATCTTTTTGGCGTAAGGGGTGAACTTGCCGTCGTGGTACTTGTAGATTCCCTTCAGCTCGGTAGAGATCCAAACGTTGGATTTTGAGTCCTCATAGAGAGCCCAGGTCACTTCGTCTTCAAGCCCATCCTTGCTTGTGAGGGTCTGCACGCGGCTATTGGCCATGCGCTCCAAGCCCCGGCTCCTGCTTCCCGCCCACAGATGACCTTCCCGATCCTCTAGAATGGAGAGTATGACATCGCTACCTCTGGGGTCTTCTTGAGGGAAGGCGGTGAAAACGCCGTTGTTGTAGCGTATCAGGCCTCTGCCGGAGGCGCCAATCCAGAGATTCCGATCTCTGTCCCATAATAGGGCCGTGACGGCTAATGAGGGCAGGCCTTCCCCGAGGCCAAAATGACTGATCTTGCCCCGTTGGAAATAATTCAGGCCTGCGTTGCCGGACCCAATCCAAATTCCGCCAGAACGATCCTCGGCCAGGGCCGTGATGTCGTTTTCGCACAGCCCGTCGTCCATGGTTAATACGGTGGTTTTGCCGCCGCTGTACTTCAGCACGCCATCGCCCTGGGTTCCGATCCAAATATCGCCGAAACGGTCCTCCAGCAAAGCGGTAACCCAACCTCCGGGCATGAACGCCAAACCGGGAAAATCAGAGAACTCGCCATCCTCATAAATTTTCAGGCCCGCCCTGGACCCAATCCAAATCCGCCCGTAACGGTCATTCATGAGGGCTGTTACGCCGTTTTTCCCCAAGCCGGGATTCAGCTGATGAAAAACACCGTCTTTATGCCAGGTCACAGCGCCGTTTCGCGTGCCAATCCAAAGTCGCCCCTCTTTATCCTCCGTGAGCACCCGGACGTTGGAGTCTTCCAATGGGCTGTTGCGATGATTGAAGACCGTAAAAGAGATGCCATCGAAGCGGGCAAGCCCTTCCTGGGTGCCGATCCAAATATAGCCTTCTCGCCCCTGGACGAGGCATTGAACGGTTAATTGGGGCAATCCGTCGCGGGTGGTGAGATTGTTCAGGATATAGTCTTCCAGGGGCGTGTCGGGATCCATGGCGCGCGTTTCCAAACCCACCAGGCACAGAGCGGCAAGGAGCGTGGGCAAGGTGAGTTTGCTCATATTTGTCAAAACAGGTCCATAAACATTCTTCATGGATGCAGCCGACCCCGGGCGTCAAACGTTCCTTGAGCGCTTTTGGGAATGAAATCCCTGAGGCGTGCTTTCCGGCCCCGAATCGGTGCTATGGACCGGATATCGCCAGGTTGGCCTCTGGACAAACCACGCTCAACTTATGTCTTATCATACCGGAAAATGGCGAAACAATCTTGTAGAAAATTACCGGACAGCTCAGGCAACAGCTTAGATTTGCAGATAGATAAAGTTCCCTACAAGCGCTCGCTTTCGCAATTTCACAACTTAGCGCGACTAAACAAAACCTGCAATCTTCCGCCGTTAGAATCATATGAAGAAAAAGCCGCCGGAAATCCGACGGCTTTTTTAAGAGTGTTTCGAATGAGAGGCTGCTTGGATCAGTCTCTGGTTTTCTTGAAGGATTCGAATTCCTTGAGAATTTTTTCTTTAAATTCCTTGGAGATTTCGATGGATTTTTCCTCGCTGTCGATGAGGCGAGGGGTAATCATAACCACCATCTCCTGCTTGGTCTGGCTGGAACCGTCGTTGGAGAATAAGTGCTTGATTATGGGAATCCTGCCTAAAAAGGGCACAGTGCCTTTCGACCAGTTTTCCTGATCGAAAATGAGGCCGCCCATGATGGCGGTCTGTCCATCGCGCACGATCATTTCGGTGTCCAACGTGTTCTGGCTGATGGGAATGGCGCTGTTGCTGTCGCCCTGGTCGCCGCTGGCCGCTGAAATGTCCAAACCAATTTCCAATCGGATCACGCCGTTGGCGTTGATGTGGGGCGTGAAGTTTAAGTTTACACCGGTTGAACGGTACTGGATAGAAGAACTGACCGCCGGGTTCACTCCGTTTCCGGATGCAATATTGGAAATATTGGTGGTGGAAGTTGAGATGGGAATGTCGGTGCCCACGGAGATGGAGGCGGTTTTATTGTCGATTGCCATAATGTGGGGCTGCTGAAGGACGTTGGCGTAGCCCTTGTTTTTGGCCGCTGTGATTTGGGCGAAGACGGTTCCTGTGGGACCAACCAGGCTGTAGGCCGCTGAGAAGGGGCTGCCTTTGGGAAGACTGCTGCCTTCCGCAGTGTTGAGCGGGAAGCCTACGCCGAACCGATCGGTGGAAGTGGCTGAGCTGGTGTTGGATGTTTCATCATCCAGGGCCTGCCAGGTGATGCCAAATTGGAAGGAGTCGCGAAGCTCTACGTTGAGCACGGTGACTTCCAAGAAAACCTGGCGAGGCAGTACGTCCAGCTTTCTCAGGGTTTTGTAGATGCGGGAGTACTCGCGATGGCTTGTGAGAAAGATCAGGGAGTTGTTGTCCTGGTCAACGACCATGATAGGCGCGTTTTCATCCGCATTGTTATTGAGGGTGTTTCCAAATCCCCGGTTGCCGAACTGATTCTGATTGTTGAAGTTGTTATTTCGGTTCTGGTTATTTAAGTTGCTGTTGTTGCGACTGTTGTTTCGGCTATTGTTCAGATTGTTCCGGTCGTTGGGGTTGTTGCGGTCATTCTGGTTATTGCGGTTGAGGCCGCCGGGAGAGGTGGAGCGCCGGTTTGACGCGTTTTGGTTGATGTTGAATCCACCCTGAGTTCGAAGTCCAAGAACCTGGCTGACCGTGTATGCGATGGAGTCTGCGGTGGTGTTTTCGATTTCGTAGACAAAGATCTGATCTTCTTCGAATTGGGCTTCCTTGTCGAATTTCTCGATCCAGAAGTTGAGTTCGTCGAAGATAGTCTCGGAGGTGGAGACGACCAGAATGCCGTTTAAACTCTCGATAGGCGTTACGGTGAGGCGTTCCCCGTCGGCTTCATAGCCATAGACGGTGAGGATCTCCTGAAGCTGATTGGCGATGTCTACCGCGTCCACGAAGGCCAACTGGTAAAAGACCATTTTTTTGTTGGCTAGAACATCCACGTCGAAAATGGGGATAAGCTCCATGGCCTTTTCGATGTACTGGTACTTGTCAATAATAATCAGAACGTTGTTCTTGGGCTCTTCATAGACTCTAGAGGAAGGGCTGAGGAACTCTTTAATGACGCTGTTCACATCGGCGGGGGCCACATACTTGAGGGGCACGAGCTGAATGGCAAGTTCTTCTTTTCGAAGGTTCTTGTTGGGCTCAGAGCCGTGAAGAAGTTTTAGCTGAGGGTTCACTTCCGGGTTGGTGATTGGCACGATGTGAACGTAATTGTCGTGAACCACCATGGTGATCTCGTGGAGTTTCAAAACCAGGTCCAGCAGGTCGGACGCTTTGAAACCGCGATCTCCGCCTTTGATATCCAGGGTGATGGCCTGATCTTTCAACACGGGGTCGATGATGTAGTTGACTTCCAAGGCGTTGAGGAGGGTTTGCACCACATCGTAAAGAGGAGTTTCATCGAATTTGAGGTCGGGAACCCAGGGATCATTTTTGAAGGGGACCTTGGTGGGCCGCTCTGCGGAGCCGGTTTCCATGAAAACACTTTCTTTCCTGGGCGTCACGATGTTATCCACAATCACGTCGATCTTGGTCTTCTCGTCACTTTCCTCTTTGCCAGGCGCGGCGTCTTCAGGCTTCTGATTGGAATCGGGCAACATGTGGTCGAATTCTTTGTCGGCAAAGGCCTTGTCAACCAGGTCCTGTTTTTTTGCGCATGAGGCGATCATAAGAAGCAAAAAGATTCCGATCGTTACAACATAATTATTTATCTTCATCATCATACCTTTGTGGACTTTCGTTTTTGTAATTGGGAGGCTCGCTCAGAGCGGAAGGGCCAGCCGCTCCTATGGGGAGGGCTGACCGCAAACGCCGTTATGAATTAAAATCGTTCCTTCAGGTCTTTCGCACGGGGCGCCCTGGGGTTGGGCGGCTGCTTCCGTTTATTGAAATTCCTCTTCTGGTTGTTCTTGTTGTTTCTAACATTGGGGTTGGGAGTGGGCCGCCCTTTAGAGTTATTATTGACGGCCGGTCTGGCTTTAGGCGTTGGCTTGGGTTTTGGCGGCGGAGACTTGGTGCCGCCGCGGGATTTCTCCACGCCTTCGCGGAACATTTCCAGCTTAATGGGTTCGCCAGAGCCTTTCAGCCAAACGGCCTCTCTGGTGATTTTGGTGACCAGATAGGGTCCAATTTTGGCGTTGGGCTCGCCATTGATGACCAGTCTTTCGACTTCCTCTTCTTCCTCTTCCAATTCCTGGCGCTTTTTGGCGATCAACTCGGCGACTTCATCGTTTTGAGTACGAGGTCTTCGAGGGGGCCGATTGGACTTGTTCTTCTTTGGCGGCGCCGATTTCTCTCTGAGGTAAAGGAGGTAATCAGAGCCCTGGCCAGTCATTTCAACGCGAATGCTCACAGGCCTTCCGTCTTTTTGGGCGGACATAATGGCCACGCGCATGCTGCCAATGACCATGGTTCCATCAAGAACAGGCAGTTCTTCTGGCGCCACGTCTTCCTCAACGACTTCTTCTGGGGTCTCGATCTCTTCCTCTACTCGTCCCCGGTCCGGGTCAAACGGGTTTCGATCGACAATATGCTGAATATCCCGATCCTGAGCAAGGACCGTAACACCTGTCATTACTAGGAGTATGAGGGTTATCAACTTTTTCATAGAGGCTTCCTTCGGGGCGTTGCGCTTTAGTTCTTGGTGGGTCGCGAGGGACTGGTGAGCGAGACGGGTTTGGATTCCATGGGTCTGCGCGGTTTGATTTTGGGTTTCTTGACGGGCTGTTCGGTTTTGGCGTCCTGAGGGGTGGGCTTCTTCTCGGGCGTCACCACGTTCACCTTGGTTTCGGTTTTCTCATCCTTGGGCTCTTGGGCCTTGGAATCGTCCGATTTGGCCGTATCTTTGGGCTTTTCTTTAGTGGTGTCTGTGGGCATTGGTTTGGGTTTGGGCTTAACTTTAGGGTCCTGACGGGTGATTCGAGCCGAGTTTCGCTTGGGCGCTTCTTCCACCTTTTTCTCCTCGCTGCGATTGCGCGATTCGGTGGAGGCGAAGGTTTCGTCGTCCATGGGGTTTTGCAGCCCTTCCAAACCGTTGTCCGGCAAGGGGTTTGTTTGAATGGTGGGGTCTATCACTTCGGTGGCGCCCATTTCTGAGGCGTCGGTCATGATAGGGGGCCTGTTTATTTCGTATTGGTTGATCTTGCCATCTGCATCCGGCATGTACAGGCTCTTGATGATGGCGTTTCCGTTCAACGGCTTGCGCTCGGGAATGGGCGTGCGTCGCTTGTTGCGTCGCCGGTTATTGACTCTGCGCTTGGGCCGTTGACGGGCTGAAATAGACAGGTTCTCGATAACCATGTAGTAGCTTTTGTTCTCAAAGCTTGAGAAGAAACGGAGCAGAGACTCCAGGTCCGTGTCGTAGCCAAAATAGGTGCGCAGCTCCTTTAATTCGCCGTCTTCGCTTACCTCTTTAGACTTCCTTACGTTAATGGAGTTAATGGTAACACCGCTGTTCTCAGCGCTCTCAGAAATGGCCTGTCTAACGATGAGGCTGGCCTCGGCTTCGGTAGGCAACTCGATGACACGCTCTCGGGCGGTAAAAAGGGCCTCGTCTATGTCTGCAACTTCTTCTAGATACTTCTTGGGATCCTGGCCTTCAAGCTCTTGAATGTAGGCCAGAATTTCGTCGTTTTTGTTTTGGGTCTCCCGTTCCACTCTTTTCTTCATGGAATCGTATCGTTCCCAAACCTCGGAAACGAGGGCTACCAGCACAACAGCGGCAAGAAGTTTTAGAATCGTCTTTTCACGACTGGAACGCTTCATTGCATTACCTCCAAATCAATCACCGCTTTGTACATGAACCGACGTTTTCCGTCGCGATTCCGTCCGGTGGTTATCGCATTTCCTGGCTGTACGTCTTTCAGGTAGGGTATATCGGTTAGGATTCGTTGTATCTTGAAAGGATCGTCCGACTCGCCCTGAATGGTGATGTCGTCCCCGTTTTTGACCTGAATATGGGTGAGGAAGGTGTTGTCGGGCAGATTGGTGCTTAGGGTCAACAACATTTTCACCAGAAGGTTAGTGACCTGATATTTTTTATACAGCTCCAATTGCTCACGGCGAGACACCAGTTGAGATCTGGCCGCTGATACTTCCTCCATGCGGTCCATGATCTGGGCGTGTTCTCTGTCCACCCGCTCGGCTTCTTTTGTAAGGCTGGCATAGGAGCGGGCTTCAGTGAACACGAAGAACACGGCCATGATGGCGATGGCGACGGTGGCTAGAATGAGCGGCAACCGTTTCTGGCGTTTCTGAAGGTTTTCCGGCAACATGTTCAGACCCAAAAGGGGTTTGTCCACCACTGAGCACATGGCTGCGCCGAAGCCGGGAAGGGCTATATCGTCGATGCGCTTTCCCGTGACATCATTCCATGAATCGAAGGGTATGCCAATCTCGGAGGTCATGAAATCTTTGATTTCCTGATGTTGCTCGCCTGCCCAGATGAACACGTCGATGTCGTTGGGATCAAGTCTGGCCAGGGAGAAGCCGTGCTCAAGATTGGACACCAAAGCGTCGTAGTCCACCACCGGAATCCACTCTTCCTGGAAGGCGTCCTCGTGATAATCGCCTTCATCATCCATGTGATCATGGCTGTAGGTTTCCAATTCTTCATTGGTTCCAGAGGTTTCCTCAAAGGTCTCGTCTTGAGCTTCAGATTTTTCTTCCGCGCCCTCTTCCTGTTCTGGAAGAACCTCCGCAGGCATGCCTGCGTCGGCTTTTTTTCCAATGGGAAAGTAGTGGGAAACAGCCAGGCGGCCTTCATCAACCACCACCATTTCCAGACCGGCAAGGCTGGGACGAAAGACCGCGATTTTGGATTTTGAGAAGGCGTCCGCATCGGTTTTGGCCAACCCGTTCACCATGGAAAAGGGTTCCAGGCTCACGCCGGTCAGCTTCAACTTCCAACGGCGGATGAAGCTGTAGACATGACCCAATCGCTCTTTTTTGACGGCTACAATCATGACTTGGAGCTGATCGGTGGACGACACCACTTGCGGGAAGAATTCCATTTCCTCCAGGTCGCCGGCAAAGTAGTTGCCCAGTTGATACTCCATAACCTCTTCCAGGTTG
>JBNKOV010000230.1:0-7660 GCA_050294955.1 Holophagae bacterium | reverse complement strand
GGATCATCTTACTATGCTTGTAACTGAAGGCGCCCAGGCTTTCCAGAAACCGGTTCAATCCCCCTTTGATTTCAGCACTTTCGTGCTTTTCAGCAAGACTCTGAAGAGACTTTTCCGGGACAAAGAGCATGATATAAGCGGGAATCAAAGTCATGGTCAGCACCCAGGCGAGACCTACGCCAAAAGCCACATGCAGGCCAAAAATCTGAACGGGTGGAATGGGTGTGGCCCCCAGCGATGCAAAACCGGCGATTGTGGTCAGTGTGGTGTAGAGCATGGGCATGAACAAATGGCCTACTACATACTCGATGGTTTTCTTTTTGTCTTTAAACTTTGGGTAGACATCGAAAAACTCACTAAGGATATGCACCGCGTCGGCCACTGCGATGGGCATGAGGAAGATCGCGATCATGGAGCTCATGATATGGACATCGAATCCCAATCCTATCAGAAGTCCCATGGTTGAGATAATGCTTGCAAGAGCTACCAACATAGGAGCGATGATGAGTGAAATCCTTTTAAAGAAAAGCCACATGAGAAGGAAGATGGCCAGACCGGCCAGAGGCGCGGAGGTGGCCATTTGGATGAGCATCTCCACTCCAAAAGTGTCCTCCGCAACTGGGAGACCCGTGATGTAAACCTGATCCTCTGATCCCCAGTCTTTGGTGAGCTCGCGCACCAGCGATGCAACGTTATAACTGTACTTTTTCTGTTCAATAGGCAAGTAGAGGATAATTGCCTTTTCATCTTCGGAGACCAGGGTTCCCTTATAGAGGGGGTTGTTCATGGCGTCATCGCGAATGGCCAGAGCTTCTTCCCGGGTATGAGGCGGATTCTCCATGAGATATTCAATCTTCAGGGAGTGGAGCTTGTCTTGCTTGATGTTGTCCACCACGCTGGGGCTAATAATTTCGCGAGAGATAATAACACTCTCCCCATTCTCATTAAAGAGATTGTTGGGGTTGTGCTGAAATGCCGCGCCTAGCGCCTTTTTCCAAAGGCTTTCGGGGGCCATGTCGAGGGAAATAATCTCTTCCTCGCCATTTTCAGAAGGGACGGCGACAGCCGGCTTTCCATCCGGTCCTTGATGCAAGCGTAAGATTTTGCCCGTCAAGTCGTAAAGCCTTGTCAGCGTTTCGGTGTTGAACACGCCGTCTGGGTGGGTGTTATTCACAATTCCCACGATTACAAAATCATATAAACTGTACTTCTCCTTCATTTCATGGTGGAAAAGACGAACCGGCTCGTGAGCGGAAAGCATGTTCTCGGGATCATTGTCAAAATGAACTTTCGGCATCTGCAAGCCCAGACCGATGGTTAATGCAAGTACAAACCCCAAAACGATAATGGGGTGTTTGATGCTGAATCGGGTCATTGCAAGTTTCATGGTAAGCCTCCCCACGGCTCCGAGCCGTGATGATAATGTCTCACCCTTTATTAGAGCAAAACGCGGGCCAGATTTGATTGGGACCAGCAACACCCTTATTTTAATAGAGTTTACCTGCTTAACCAAGGCAAAATCACAGTTTTTATTATTCCATCTGTTTCAACCAAGGCGAGCCTCAAAGTTCTAAAAGGTCGAGAACCGATTTGAAATAAGTAGTTTAGATGGTCTTGAAACCTGATGAAACGCTTCGCTTCTAAAAATGAAACAAAATGCAACATGAGATGCATTTTGGAGGCAGCAGCCTTTACTTGAAAACTTGTAAGTTACATAATTTAAAGCTAGTATGAATTGAAGTGTCAGTTGGCGCCTGGGTTGCAATGCTTATGGTCGGGACTCGCGGGTTGCGCCCGTAACCCTCTAATTTGGTAAGAGGAGTGTGATTTATGTCCATTCACCGAGGTTTGAGATTTTTGGCTGGCTTCATGGTGCTCTTGAGTTTGATTCTTACCACAATGGTAAGCCCGCATTTTATCTGGCTGACTGCTTTTGTGGGTCTGAATCTCCTGCAGAGTTCGTTCACCAATTGGTGCCCGGCCATGACGATTATGCGAAAACTGGGATTTAAGGATTCCTAAGGTCTGTTGAGGATTTCCTGTGCAATGTCGTAAAACAAGAGCGCGCTTTCGAAAATGAGCGCATCTGGGTAGTCGTAATCGGGATT
The DNA here is from genome assembly GCA_050294955.1 of Holophagae bacterium. Classification (GTDB taxonomy): domain Bacteria; phylum Acidobacteriota; class Holophagae; order Acanthopleuribacterales; family Acanthopleuribacteraceae; genus JBNKOV01. Next base: position 5,552 of record JBNKOV010000230.1, on the reverse strand, counting down.
GTGTAGTTGGGGCGTTTGTTCTCCAGCGCCTAAGGCAAACATGGCGCCCTTGCATAGGGCCGTAAACTGACCAAAATCTTCTGACCAGCGATGGGGGCGTTCCATGATGATGGTTTCTGCTCCCCGTTTCCTGGCGCATTTAACGATGAGCTCTGTTGCTTGCGGGTGGTTTTCTGTGGCCGAGAAAATATCTCGCCAGTCGAATGTCACATCAAGGCGATTATGGCTCGCGCTTCTCCTGGCCAGGGAAATCGTTTCATCGATAAGCTGGTTCATGGCAGCGTCTGTTTCGGTTCTTAGGGTGACATATATTTGCCCCAGCCCAGGCGACGTGCCAAAAGTTTTCTCTCCCAGAGAACAGTGAACAATTGTGGCAAGGCGAAAGGCGTCGCCACTGGCCGATGGCCTGCTGAGGTCTGACAGTTCTGTCATGATGGCGCACATCGCCTGCATGGGACTAATGCCGTCTTCTGGATGAGCTGCATGAGAGGTTTTCCCTTGAAGCGAAATAATTAAGCCCCTTGAAGCACAGCAGAATGATCCAGGTTTTACCAAAACTCTGCCAAGCGGATGGCCAGGAAGATTATGGAGCGAAAAAGCAAAGTCAGGCCTGAAGGGCGCAAATTTTGGGTCTTTCACCATGGCAGCCGCGCCTTGACCCGTTTCCTCTTCTCCCTGAAACAGTAAAATAACACGTCCACATTTCGGACGCCTTTCCGAAAAAAGAATGGCCAGAGCACAAATGGCGGCCATGTGACCGTCGTGCCCGCATTTGTGAGATGCCCCCGGATTTTTTGAACGGTAGGCAAATTCATTAACTTCTTCAATAGGAAGGGCGTCCAACTCACATCTGAACATCACAGTGGGGCCAGGTTCGCTACCCTTAAAGGCGAAGAGAACGCCGTGTCCCCCGATGCCGTTTTGGCTGACGTCTGGATTCAGCAACGCTATAAAATCTTCAATGGCGCTAGCTGTGCCAGACTCCGAACCAGAAAGTTCAGGCCGGCTGTGGAGGGCTTTTCTTAAAGCAACCAACTTCTCTTGATGCGCTTCCAAAATAGCGCTTTCCATATAGCTCATTTCCCACCCTCCAAAATCGTCTGTACCGCATTTTACTCGCAAACCTGTTTTAAACAAAGCGCCGTTGCTTGGAAGCATGGTTTATTAAAATTCGAGTATATCCAAGATCTTGCATCTCTGGTAGACATGTGCTGTGAAATGCTGCCGTGGTTGATTCTGCAACTGAAAACAGTCACAATAGATCTTGTTTTTGGAAGAATTGAGGGTTTTCATGCATAAAGAACGACTTGCGCTCCTGCAAGATATGCCTGTTTTTGGCGGGCTCCTCCCAGACACATTAGAATATCTGGTTTCCATGGCTCAGCAGATTCCATTTGAAACAAACACCTTTCTTTATCGGGAAGGGGAATCAGCCGATTCCATGCTGGTCCTTGAAGACGGCGAGGTAGCCATTTTAAAAGAACGGGATGGTAAAACCTATCAACTCGGCGTTTTGGGAAGAGGCGATTGTGTTGGAGAAATGGCCCTTATTGACATGCGGCCCAGAAGCGCGTCGGTTCGGGCGCTTTCACCTTGCAAAGCCCTGATCATCAATCATGGCGCTTTTTGCCAGCTACATAAGAGAGATATTTATCAATTCACCCTTCTTCAACTGAACATTTCCCGGGAAATCTGTCGCCGGCTTCGAAAAGTAGACGGAAAACTGTTTGACGCCATGCTGAAGTTAGAATGAGTGACGGTGCATAAATATAGATATATTCTTTCGTTTTGTGCATAAAAATAGAGTAATTGTGTTTTGCTTGCATAAAATGCATTTTGGGTTGACATGATCATCCATTTTCTCTAGATTGGGGGTAAGAGGAAGGAATGGATGTAAGGAGTCCATCATGGCCAATAAAAACAGTCGCAGTTTTCATCCCTATCAGAAGCGTATTCATCGCAGGCGACCAGCCGGCCCACGTACTCCTCATTCCCCGAGTTGCGGGGAAAGGGCTCGGCTCTAAAACATAGAGCCATCCAAGCACAATGATTCCCCTAAATGGCGGGAATTGATACGGTTTTTGGAACAGGGTTCCATTACTAGGGCATTTCAGAGGAGACGCGGTATGAAGTGGGATCACCTACCCGAATGGAAGAGAGCAGTGGTAAAAGTAGGCAGCGCCTTAATTGCTCCGGATGGGAAAGGATGCAAGACAAGGCGATTGCTGCCAATCGCCCGATTTATTTCCGAAAATATGGAGCAGGGGAGAGAGGTGATTTTGGTCACTTCGGGGGCAGTCGCTGCTGGAATGTCTGAGTTGGGTTCAGAGGCGTTCAGGCGCCGATCTATTCCAGAGAAGCAAGCTCTGGCGGCTATTGGGCAGTCCCTTCTGATGTCGGCTTGGGGACGGCTCTTTGATTGTCCTTGTGCTCAAATCCTCCTCACTCACGACGACTTACAAAATCGAAAGCGTTTTGTGAACGCTAAAAATACGCTCAACGAATTGATACGGCTCAAAACGCTTCCCATTATCAACGAGAACGATTCGGTTGCTGTGGATGAGTTGAAGGTTGGCGACAACGACAACCTGGCTGCTCATGTTGCGGTTCTGGCCGAAGCGGATTTGTTGCTCATTCTCAGCGATATTGACGGCCTATATGACAAAAACCCCCACCAAAACCCCGATGCCCGCTTGTTGCAGGTTGTGGACCGCATTGACGCGGGCATTCATGCCCTGGCTGGCGGAACCCATCGCGCCATAGCCACAGGGGGCATGACAACCAAAATTCAGGCTGCGGAAAAAGCAACCCATCGAGGCATAGATACTGTGATTGCAAACGGTTCAAAGGGGGAAACCTTGGAGGCATTGCTCGCAGGAGAATGCCGGGGAACCTTATTCAAACGCACCGCAAGTCCTCTTGCAGCTAAAAAACACTGGATGCTTCATGCTCTGCCTTGCAGCGGTCGTATTTTGGTAGACGCCGGCGCTGTAAAAGCCCTGCGCGATAAGGGCGCTTCGCTCTTGCCGTCAGGGGTTCTCCAATGCGAAGGCGAATTTCGCCATGGAGATGCAGTAGAAATTGTGGGCCTTTCCAGCCTGGGGGAAGAGGTTGTTGCAAGAGGGCTTACTCAATACGGTTCCGATGTATTGGGGAAGATCAAGGGATGTCAAACCGCACAAATTGCGGACATTCTGGGATTCGTCTATACGGATGTGGTGATTCATCGTGGGGATATGATTCTCTACGATTGTGTTGCCTGAAAACTGCCGCCACCGAACCGGGACCCTGAGTCCTAAAAAGCATGTATTGGAGAAGATGATATGTCAGTTGGAGTTGATGCAGATTTAAAAGAACTTGCGATAGCCTGTAGAAAGGCCTCCCAACAAATCGCCAGACTGGGAAGCGATGAAAAAAACCGGCTGTTGCATGCCATAGCAGATTTGCTTGTAAGTGAAACCGCTGATATTTTGGCAGCCAATGAACGAGATGTAAGCGCGGCAAAGGCCCGAGGTCTTTCAGACGCCATGGTGGACCGTCTGGTTCTAGATCCCAAACGCTTAAAAGGCATTGCGGCCGCCGTTTTGGAAGTGGCGGCTTTGCCGGATCCGGTGGGAGAAGTAACCCGCATGTGGCGACGTCCCAACGGCATCCAGGTCGGGAAACAACGCATTCCCCTGGGCGTGATTGCCATGATCTATGAATCGCGACCCAATGTAACGGTAGATGCAGCTGTTTTGTGTCTCAAGGCGGGAAACGGCATTATCTTGCGAGGCGGCTCGGAAGCCTTTCAATCCAATTCGGCGTTGGCCAGGGTGATTGGGATGGCGTTAGAGGCGCAAGGGTTGCCTGCAGCGGCGGCCTCATTGGTTCCCACAACCGATCGGGAGGCCATGAACCAATTGCTGACTTTGGACGAACAGATCGACCTCGTCATTCCAAGGGGAGGTGAAGGCCTGATCCGGTTTGTGAATGAGAACAGCCGAATTCCTGTAATAAAACACTACAAGGGTGTTTGCCACTTGTATGTGCATGAAGCGGCCGATCCCGACATGGCTGTGAAACTCATGTTGAATGGAAAAACGTCTCGGCCCGGGGTTTGCAATGCTCTGGAAACCATGTTGGTGGATAGCAGCATTGCCAATGAATTTTTCAAGGTCGCTGGGCCGGCCCTCAAGGAACATGGCGTTGAGGTAAGGGGTTGCCCAAAGACTCGTGATTTCATTCCCTGGGGAAAAGAGGCCACTGATGAGGATTATCATGCAGAGTTTCTCGCGCCGATTCTGGCTGTTAAGGTGGTGGATGGGTATGATGATGCGGTAGCCCATATTTTGGAATACGGGTCAGATCATACAGAAGTCATTGTGACCCGAGATTATGCTGCCTCTCAGCGGTTTATACGAGAGGTAAACGCCTCCGTGGTTATGGTAAACGCCTCCTCCAGATTCTCTGACGGGGGTCAGTTGGGACTGGGCGCTGAAATTGGCATTTCTACAACGCGGCTCCATTCCTACGGACCAATGGGCCTTACAGCCCTTACAACGGAGAAATTTATCGTGTTTGGCGATGGCCAGATCCGTGAATAAACGAAAATAATTCCGCGAGGGGAGGGGGATTGGGGCGTTCAAATCCAAGTAACTCAAGGCCCTCTCTTCTCGAGTTAAACAAAACCTAAACAAAACTCCCACAAGACTGGCGCCCGAATTGGCTTTCCAACCATTAAATTGGTGAATGTCCCATCAGGGGCTTAAACGGATTTTTAAGGCCGTTTAACGGGACGATGCGTTCCAGAGTATCAGGTAAAGGAAGGAGTTTTAAAATGAAGAAGATAAGTCTGCTGATTCTGTTGATTGGTCTGGGTCTTTTCGCTCAGGAAACCCAACCCAAATTGGAATTCAGCTCCACCGAGTTTAACTTCGGAACCGTAGAAAAAGGCGAAAAGGTTTCCTACGAGTTCGAATTCACCAATTCAGGCAACGCCGAGTTGGAAATTAAAGACGTCAAGCCCACTTGCGGTTGCACAACCGCCAAACCAGAAAAGTTGAACTACGATAAGGGCGAGACCGGTAAAATTGCCGTAACCTTTGATTCAACCCGTTTCGCCGGCGCCATTACCAAGACCATTGTGGTTGTTTCCAATGACCCCGACACCCCTCGCATGCAGCTGAAATTGACTGGTAAAATCCTTCAGGAAGTTGACGCCAATCCGGTTAGTCTGGCTATTCCCAACGTAAAGCGCAGCGACATTATTGAGCGGGAGATCACTCTTTCAACGGGCATGTTGGACAAGTTGGAAATTTCAGACGTAAAGTCCAATCTGGAATTCCTCAAACTGGAACCGGTTCGTGTGGACGACAAAACCTACAAAATCAAGGTTTCTTTCGACGGCAAGGACACCCCTGAAGATCGTTTCGTATTCCAGGGCAACATCACCTACAAAACCAATGGAACCAAGGTAACGGAAGGCAAGTCATCTGTATTCATCAGAATGGCGCGTCCTGTCCAGGTTCGTCCCGGTTCTGTTTACTTCTTCTCAACAAAAGAAGGTCAGG
>JBNKOV010000229.1:0-7673 GCA_050294955.1 Holophagae bacterium | reverse complement strand
TGTCAGGTTGTGTCCCTGAGTCGCAGTCATATTGGTGAAACGTTCGTAATGGCCCAGATCCAGATCCGTTTCCGCGCCGTCGTCGGTCACAAAAACTTCCCCGTGTTGGAAAGGACTCATGGTTCCCGGGTCTACATTAATATAGGGGTCCAATTTCTGAATGGTTACCCTTAATCCACGGCACTCCAACAAAGCGCCCACCGATGCCGCGGCAAGACCTTTGCCCAGGCTGCTCAGCACGCCGCCCGTCACAAAAATATACTTGGTCATGAACTACATCCTTCCTTTAAATAGCGCTCCACCAATGGGATATCCTCGGGGTTATCCACGCCGATGGAGGGACGATCCACAATTTCCACTTGAATGCGCGCCCCCATGTACAAAGCGCGCAATTGTTCCAATCCCTCTATGTTCTCCAAATCACACGCTGGTTCACGCACATAACGCAGCAGGAAGTCCCGCTGGTATCCGTAAACGCCAATGTGTTGGAAATGATCGATCTGTGAGTCCGGCTCCCAATAAATTGCCTTCATGCCTGCATGCTTGCGAAATGGAATGGGAGATCGGGAGAAATACATGGCTTTGCGATTCTGGGCAAAGACCACTTTCACAATGTTGGGGTTGAATACGTCTTCATGCCGCTTGATGCGACATGCAAGGGTTGCCATTTCAAGACTTGGATCCTCAAGCAGGGGATCGATCACCCGGTTGATCGCCTCTGGGCTGATCACCGGCTCGTCTCCCTGGACATTGATCACCAGGCCCGTTTCCAGTTGTTCTGCAACTTCTGCAATGCGTTGCGTCCCGTTTGCGTGATCCTTTGAAGTCATCATTGCACGACCGCCAAAGGCTTCTACTGCGGAATAGATTTCCGGACTGTCTGTCGCAACCATAACGGCATCTGCCCGCGATTGGCTTGCCCTCTCATAAACCCATTGAATCATGGGTTTGCCTAGAATTTTAGAGAGAGGTTTTCCCGGAAAGCGTGTTGCCGCCATACGTGCGGGAATGAGAATGGTGACCTTCATCAGGCTCGTTCGCCCTCCCTAAAATAGGACAGCCTATTGTACTCACAAAGCACTCGCGAGTCAAAGAAAGAATGAATGGCGCTTGATTCTGGCGCGTTCTTCTTCATCAAAACCATCCTCAAAATTATTTTAAAAGCATCTGGTTATTCAAGATACAGGCCAATAGCTCACCTGTTCTCTGAAGAATGATGGGTTTGTTTGGAAAACGCTGCGGCTGACTATGGCCTCTTTATTTAAAGCCAGGTCCATGGCCAGAACGCCCTCCAAATGATCAATCTCGTGCTGAAACAATTCCGATAAATCTTTGGGCAAGCGGTCCCAGGTCTGAAGTTCACCCGCTTCGTTTTTAAAACGAATGGATATGCTGGCATGGCGTTTTACCCTGACCAGGAGCATTGGAAAGCTCATGCAGTCGTCCCACAGGGTCATGGTTTCCTGGGACCGCCAGGTAATCTCAGGGTTCACCAGGGTGATGGGGCCTTCTCCCAAATTGGCGGCTATCAGGCGTCTGGGGATATCGATTTGGGGCGCGGCAATAGCTCTGCCAAACCCGTACTGTTCCCGGAAACTCTCTAATTCCCGGTGCAGTTTCTGACAATCCTCCTTAAAGATGGGATCGTGAAAGTCCGAAACGGCCTCGCTGATTCTGCGCAGTTTGGGATCGCCTATTTGAAGCACACCGCTCATCGCGTCCTCCCCATCTTATTTTACGTCCATCAAAGGCGGACGTTGGAGGTGAAAGTTGGAGTGCTTTTGATAGGCCCCGGCGACCGCCAGAAGGGTTGCCTCGTCAAACAAGCCCCCTATGAAACTGATGCTGACCGGGCGATTGCCCTTTTCGCCAATAAACCCGTTGGGCATCACCACGCAGGGGTGGCCGGTTAGATTGGTGAGGAGGAGATTCGCGCTGCCAAAAGAAGGCGCAATGTAGACATCTACTTTTTCCATAACTTGTTTCATCGCCATGATTAATTGGCCTCGCATGCGGTCGGCTTGGATATAGGCCACTGCCGGTATATGATGCGCTGCTCGAAAGCTGGTTGGCCATGCGTGGCGATCTTGACGGACCAGCAGATCGTCCCGATTAGATAGGGTGAGTTCTTCAAAAGCAGCGGCTGCTTCGGCTCTTAAAACCACCGACATGGCCTGTATAGGGAAATCTGGCAACTCCAATGGAATGAGCGTTGCTCCGGCGTCCCTGAGCGTCTGAAGCGTTGCTGCATCTGTCTCCTTCTGCGTGTAATCCCTATCAAACGCCGATTTCAGGTAGCCAATTCGCAGCTTGGACAGGTCTATATCCCCACGGTAGGAAAACGGGGCCTCCATAGAATAGGGATCTTTTCCCGATCCGCCGCGGATGGCGTCGAAAACCAGAGCGCAATCCTCCGCGCTTCTGCAAATGGGACCTACCTTGTCCATGCTCCAAGACAGAGCCATGGCGCCATGTCGGGACACCCTGCCAAATGTAGGACGAAGCCCCGTCACGCCGCAACGGGTGGATGGCGACACAATGGAGCCGTAAGTTTCTGTTCCGATGGCGAACGCCATGAGACCGGCGGAGACCGCTGAGGCCGAACCCGCTGACGACCCACTGGAACCCTGTTCCAAGTTCCAGGGATTGCGTGTCTTTTCTCCAAACCACACATCGCCCATGGCCAGTGCTCCCAGGGTAGTTTTAGCAATAAGAACCGCGCCCGCCTCTTCCAGTTTCTCAATTACCTCAGCGGTTTCATCCAACATCTGATCCTGGTAGGGCGCCGCGCCCCACGTTGTTTTATAGCCCTTTAAAGAAAAGAGATCCTTCACACCATAGGGAATGCCGTGCAGCGGACCGCGCCAACGTCCAGCGGCGAGTTCCCCATCCATTTTTGCCGCCTGCGCCAGGGCATCCTTTTCTAAAAGGGTAATGACGCAATGCAACTGGGGGTCGTACTGTTTCAGTCTTTTTATGTAGATCTGGGTAATTTCAACCGAAGTCAGTTGCCCTGTTTTTATGAGTTTGCCCAATTGAGACACCGAATACCAGGCTAGATCCTCGCGACGTTCCGGCAGAGCCACCTGGCCGGGATCTGCAAATTGAGGCGGCGGGCCGGTTTTTGGGATGGTCATGCCTGGGGGAATCGGGGAAAATCGCATAGAGGGCATGGCTTGATTTGGGATATTCGCCGCTCTCAGGGCTTTGTAAAGCTCCAAATTGGCGTCCAGGCGTTCAAACATGAGCTGGTGTTCTTCATCGGTGAAGGACAGGCCAGATAATTTCTCTGCAGCCGCCATGTCTTCGGCGGTAAAGGTATAGGATTTTTTTTCTTCCTCCTCCTGGGCCAAAGATGAGATGGTTATGAGGAATATAAATAAAAATAGGCGCATGGCGACTCCTTTCCAAAATCAGGCTCCCTGTATTAGAGCATTTTGGCCATCAACCGTAAAGACCTTCTCTATCTTGACAGCAGAATTGATTTTGTTTAATTTGGGGAATCAAGGTGGTCAGCCATGAGAAACCGGGAAAAGAGCAACGATCTTAAACCCATGGAGGTTGTCCTTCTAAAGCCACTGGAAAACCTGGCCGCTCCAGGTCCCGGCTGGGAGGAACCCGTTTTCATTGAAGATAGCCCTGGTTTGGGCTATTATTTCCCCCTATCTCGGGAAGATGTTCTGGAAGAATTATCCCGGCTCCCCAACCATCTCAGCGGCTTGATTCACTACATTAAGTTCAGTCGTTTCAGTCCAAGCGACTTCGAGGAATACGAACAGCCTCTCATCGATCTGCTCTGCGAAAGCGGGGTTCGTCTGATGGTTCTGTACTCATGGCCATTGAATCGCCAGATCCGATTCGGCCCCAAAAAGCCCGGAGAGAGCGCCGGGTTATTGTTTACCGCTTATGCATCGGTCTCATGCTCAGCAGATGCGGGCTTTCATGTTCAATTTTCCGAGGAGAGCATAAGAGACTTTATTGCTGAAGGGCTGATCAATCAACAAGTCGGTCGTCATCTGGAATGGCAGAATTGCCATTGGCGTTCTGAAAACAGGGGAGAGGTTGAGAACCCCTCTCGCCAATACGTCTTCAGTCTTACCTCTAAGCGCTCTCTTATCTTGCGTTAAAATCGCAGAAATCTCGAAAATAATACCCAAAAGTCATACTTTTCAGAGGCTATTCCGTTTGATGTTTGATCCGCTATTTTGCCTGGGCTTCATTTTGGTGGAATGGTGTAGAATAGGGTTTTTTGTGAATGGCGATGGAGGCCTTGCGTGAAAAGGGTTTTGAATCTATATAAACAGGCGTTTTCCGGCCTGGGTCGAGATATCTGGTTTATCAGTCTGATTGCACTAATCAATCGGGCCGGAACCATGGTGTTCCCCTTTATGACCCTCTACCTCATGAAAGAGGAGAACTTCACTGCTGGTCAAGCGGGTTGGCTGTTGCTGGCATTTGGAACGGGTTCTTTCTCGGGCGCTTACCTGGGAGGACTGGCTTCTGGTCGTTGGGGCGCTTTTACCATTCTAACGGCCAGCCTGATATCCAGCGGTTGTGTGTTTATCGCCTTTCCATTTTTCCATGGGTTTGCCACGTTGCTGGTTGGCTGTTATCTGTTGGGATTAACCGCCGACGCCTTTCGGCCTTCGGTGTTGGCCGCCGTTGCCTTGAATTCCACACCTGAAAATCAGTCCCGAGCCTTTGCCTTGCTTCGACTGGCTCTGAATACAGGCATGGGAGTTGGTCCTGCTCTTGGCGGTTATCTCGCGGCTAAGAATTATACGCTTATCTTCGCTGTAGACGGCGCGACCTGTCTGCTGGCTGGTCTGTTGGTCCCATTTATCTTTTCTTCTAAATTCAGCGCCGCCCACAAGGCTAAAGAGGCTGAAGATAAAAAGGCTTCTACGGGTCAGCCCCTTAAAGACGCGCCTTTCATGTTCCTCATGCTTCTCATCTTCGGGTTCTCTTTCGTTCTCTTTCAGTTCATGGGCGCCTATCCCTTGTTTTTGGATCAACAGTACGGCTTGCCCGAGAACACCATTGGTCTGCTTTTCGCAGCCAACGCTCTGGTCCTGGCCATTTTCGAAATGATTCTGGTCCATCGGCTTGAAACCGTGAATCCACTGCATCTCTTTGGCGTGGGTTCCTTTTTCGCTTGCCTGGGATTTGCGCTTCTGCCAATGGGAACCCATTTCAATTTCGCCTTATTCTGTATTTTGGTTTTCACCTTTGGCGAAATGTTGTCGCTTCCCTTTTCCAATACGCTTGTGGCCATGCGGTCGGGGGCCAATACCGGCGCCTACATGGGCGTGTACAGCGCGGTTTTTTCGGTGGCGATCATGGTGGGTCCGCCTCTTGGGCTATACCTTATGGAAACCTGGGGACCAGAAATGTTCTGGTTCAGTCAAGGCGTATTGGGTCTTCTGGTTTGGATCGGTTGTTTTGCTTTAAACCGCTGGAGCGACTATGCCGCGGTATATAAATCCAAATCAGGTGCGCCGCTCTAATCGGTTACGCCTCCAGTGGAAATTGAAGGATGAATCGCGCCCCTTTTCCCACGCCTTCGCTTGTCACGGAAATCGATCCTTTCATTTCAGTCATGGCGTTCGCCAGGGCGTGGAGGCCCTGGCTTGGAGATATTCCGGTGGTGAAACCCTGAGAGAAAATTTTGTCTATGTGTTTGGGCTCTATCCCTTTTCCGCTGTCCCAGAACTCAAGATACAGTTGTTGGTCTTGGGTAAAGATTGCAATTTGAAGTTGTTTTTTTGCATTGGCGTTCCCGCTCATGGCCTCGCAGGCATTACTGATGATGTTTACCAGGCCTTGCGCCAGCTTGGTCTTGAGAACTGAAACCTCTGGGGTAGTTGCATAGGATTTAATGACTTGAATCCCGGCTTCATTCAGGCGAGCATCCATAATTTTCAACGCCGTTTCCACAAGATGCTCCACTCGAATGGTTTCCCAGTGAAAGGGGCTGGAAACATAGGTGTCCTGTTGTGCTACAATATCCCTGAGTTGGTTTAGCTTATGCAGCATGGTGTTAAACTGTTCAACCATCTTCCCATTATTGCGAATCATTTTCTGACTTAGGGACTCCAGATAGGGGACCAGCTTTTGGCCGTTCGGATCTTCGCCCAAAAATTCGGGCAGGTTGTGCTTATGTTGAATGAGCAATTGGGCGGTCCTGGCCAGGGAGGCGGCAGAGTCCTTTTCCAGACCCTCCTGGATGAAGTGGGCTGAGGTATTGATGGAATTCAGCAGATTGCCTGCATTGTGAAGGATAGCCGACGCAATCTCCGCCATGCCAGCGCTGTGGGCCGTATTGACCAATTCCTTTTGAGTGGCCTGCAATTCCTCGTTCTTCTCGGCAAGTTCAGCCGTTCTCGTGGCCACCATGCGTTCCAACTTTCGAGTGAGCGCCAGTTGACGGCGTTGATAGAGAAAAAACACCAGGAAAGGGAGTGCTACATAAAGGCATTTTGCCCAGAGAGAAAGCCACCAGGGCGGTCTCACCTCAATGTCCAGGTTCGCCGGTTCCGGATTCCAAATCCCGTCTTTATTGCTGGCCTTAACCTTTAAGGCATAGTGGCCGGGATGCAAGTTGGTGAAATGGGCAAAGCGTCTATCCGCTGGAGTATACCGCCAATCCTCATGGAAACCATCCAATTTATAGGCGTACTGATTGCGACTCGCGTCGGCGTAATGCAGCGCGGAAAACTCTATCGAAAGGGAGTGGTTGCCCGGTTTCATGATGATACGTGAGAGAAGGTGGGTTTCTGGTCCATTACTGGCTAGATCTTTATTGTCCATCTTAATTTTTGTGAAGATGGGGTTGGGTAAGCTGGTGTCGTCGATTAACTTCTTGGGTTTAAAATAATTCAGGCCTTTGATCCCTCCAAAAAACATTTCACCTGATGGACTTTGAAACCAGGCCCCGGAGTTGAATTCCTGAGCTTGTAAGCCGTCTCCGGTGGTGTAATTTCGAAAGGTTTCCGAGTCCGGTTGGAAGTTGCTAAGGCCGCGATTGGTGCTTAGCCAAATATCCCCATTTTCGGCAATCAATATCCCGTAAACCACATTATTGCTCAGTCCGTCCCGCTCCTGATAACGGGTGAATCCGCCTGTTTTGGGATTCAGCTTATTCAACCCGCCTCCATAGGTTCCGATCCAGATGATCCCTTTCTCATCAAAGGCGAGACTGCGCACCGTGTTGTGGCTTAAGGAGTTGGGATCTTCAGGATTGTGAATGAAGTGGCTGAATGCCTGCCTGTCCTCATGAAAAAGGTCCAACCCTCCTCGGGTCCCTATCCAGATCTGGTCGTCCTGGTCCTGGATGAGCGATAGAACCTCGTTCTGGCCCAGGCTGTCAGGTTGGTCAGGGCTATTGCGAAAATTGGTTATCTCCTCTCGATCTTGGCTGAAACGGCTCAGGCCGCCCTGAGAGGCCGCCCATAAATACCCGGATCGATCCTCCAACAAACACGCCACCCAGTCATTGGCGAGACTGTTGTGATTGTTTGGGTTATGTCTGAAATGTCGGATGTTAAGCGACCATTGTCCATCCACGTCTCGTTCGCAGGTGAAGCGATCCAGTCCGCCACCGTCGGAGCCTGCCCAATAATACCCGGACCGATCTTGAAGAAGACAGCGAATTCTATTGTGACTCAAGCTGT
>JBNKOV010000228.1:0-7691 GCA_050294955.1 Holophagae bacterium | reverse complement strand
TTTGGACATGTTTGAGGCCATGGACGCGGCGGCAAAACTGCAAATATACGCTCGAAAAGATCCCAGTGTTCTGAAAGCTCGCGACCTGGTGCGCATGGCCACCCTTGGCGGAGCAGAAGTCTTGGGATTGGATAAACTGATTGGTTCCATTGAGGTGGGAAAGCGGGCCGATGTGGCCATCATTCCCCTTAATAAGCCCCATTTAACCCCCATCTACAACCCCTACTCCCATCTGGTTTATTCGGTTTCAGGGGGGGATGTGGGGTCGGTTATTGTCGATGGCCGCATTCTCATGAGAGACCGAAAGCTCTTGACGATGGATGAAGAGGCGATACTGAAAAACGCTGAAAAGGTGGCGAAACGGATTCGCGCTGCTTTTTACGGAGAATAGCCCTTTAGGTCAAGGCAACAGGCTGTCTTTCCAGCGGTGACCCCACCATCCTGGGGTCGGGGCTTGACCTTTTATGGTTACCAGGCCGTCTCCTGCTTTTGGGAATTCATGATTCTGAGAATATCGGCTTAAGGTAATGCGAAGTCGGGTGATGGCGGTCTTCTCGTCTTCGATCATCCCGTTCTGCAGAGCGTGGCGTACGATGGCGGCCGGCGTGTATAAGTCGTTGTCATCCAGCGACAGGAGCACATTGTCGTATTTCATTGGACGGCCAATGGGAGGTTTTGGCTCAATTCGCATCTTGTCTTTTGGGCGCAACTTTTCCTTCTTCAAGACACTTCCTCCTGTAAATGGAGTAATCCCATGAGATTTGCCTGTCCTTGCGCCTGCTGTTTTCCGATGTTCAATATCGGTCATGGGTTGGATGGGCCATGAAAAAAGGGCGCTGAGGAGAGGGTTTATCTATCTACCAATGGATTGACTTTTCTCTAGAACGGCAGGATCCAAATTTCGGCTGCCAAATCTCTTCTACATACTAGCCAACCCCATGAAAATAAACATCTGTCTTCATCTCATATCAATTCTTGGAATAGTTTTTTAAGTCTCATCAAAATATGGTAGAGTGTTTGATTTATTGTGATTAACCTGATGAAAGATTTATAGGCGCGAAATGGATTAAAATTCCAGGTTGTCCAGTGATTTGGATTTATTTCTTTGCTTATGTGTAAATGAGTCCTAGATCATGATAACATGATGCTCATGGCAAGGCCTGGAGGCAGTCACGGTAAATGGAAAAGCCAGTTTTAATTATTGGGGATGTACACGGCTGTCGCCTTGAGCTTTTAGACTTGCTGGAAGTCGCGGGTTATGAGCCGAATATGCGGCTCGTTTTTGTGGGGGACCTGATTAATAAGGGTCCAGATTCGGCGGGTGTCCTGGAGTTGGTTCGAGAGCTTGGGGCTGAGGTGGTTCTGGGAAATCACGAATTGGGGTTTATGAAATACGTTGCCCAAGGAGGCGTGGGAAAGGCCGATTTCGATGAAGTGGTTCGGCAGATGGGGAACAGCCTTTCCTACTGGACAAAATGGATGGCGGGATTGCCGCTTTTCATCGAGGATAAGCGCTGGTGTGTTGTTCACGCAGGCTTTGAGCCAGGGCGTGATCCCGGGCAATCGACGGCCCGTATTCTCACAAAAATCCGCACCTGGGACGGGGTCGGCAAAGACCTTAACAATCCAAAAGACCCTCCCTGGCATGATTTTTATACGAAAAAAAAGTTGGTTGTTTATGGCCATTGGGCAGAGGCGGGGCTGACCGTTCGAGAAAACACCATTGGCTTGGACTCCGGTTGTGTGTATGGCAATTACTTGAGCGGATTGATCTTGCCGGAACGCCGCATCATTCAGGTTCCAGCTAAGGCGGTCTACCGCAAACCAGAATCCGTAAATCGGAAACGGGTTTAATGTAATGGGTCGGCCCGGCTGACTTTACTTAAACTTGATTTCCTAATGAGAATGACCTACACTATATTCAAGGCTCGAAGAAGCACCGGCAAAATTTATTCCGCGCAACTTCGTACACCTCTTTGAACGGGCTCTTGTAGCTCCCTTCCCACAAATTCATGTCTTCCGCTTCTTAATTCATCGCTTGAAAATGAAATTCTTTAATAGATCCATAGCTATTGCGGCGGCTTAAACCATCATCACCACTGGTGGATAACAAAAGAAGAGTCTTACCTTTCATCGCCGGCATTTGATGCCGGACTTCACCAACAGGAGCGCCCAGTCAACCGAATCGCTGATTCAAATTGATTTTCAAGAGGTGCTTAGAATGAACGCCGACATCGCTTTCTTTGTTAACATCGGTTTGGTGCCGATAAATAAACCCCTGTATGTCCAGGGGGTCGGACACCAGTCTATCCAGGTGATGAGTGTCTTTCTCGACCCATGGCTTTTTAAACTCCCAGGCTTTGGCAAGTTGTTCCACACCCATCTCTTTGCACCTCGCGACGTGCGACATACCTTTATGGGCGAAGGTTTTAGAATGCTTTCAAAGAGCTGTGTGAAAAAGAATATCAAGCTGTTTTTTAATGAGCAGTTCAACCTCGTTCTGGAGAAGATGGACCGGCGCCATGGCAAGAATAATCTGGCGCGGGTGGAACAGGCCTCAAGGAAGCGGCTGTTTTTGGATCATTTCATGGAATCCCACGAAAAGGAATCCACCACCTTGGATCAAGTTGAAAAATGTTTCTACGAGCCATTTCCAGACGATTTCCCCATGGAACGGTATCTGTGCATTCGGGAGTATCGCTTTCAGCAATTTCTTCGGTTTGTGGTCGGGTTGCGTTTCCTGTCTCTGGCGGTTTCCCTTCCTGAAGAAGATCTGATCTTTGAGCTTTTGGAGCATATGTGCTTAGACCTGAAGCCTCGAATGGTCGAGCCTGTTGGCGGTTAAGCTTGTCCCTCCGGATCACAGTTCTACTGGCGGGCGTTTTGCAACAGGGATTGGATTTCATCCCAGTTCACAGCGGGCCAACGGCCTTCGGCTCTTTCGGGACGCCCTCCGCCTCTTCCCCCCAGCTTTGAAGACTGTTCCCTAAACCAGTTTCCTGCATGAAAATTTACGTCTTTCCCTCGCTCCAAAACAACCGACCACTGACCATCTGGGTTACAGCAAGCAGCCAGAACCAACACATCGGGTCTTTCCACCAGTTTGGATGCAATGCGACGAATGGTGACAAGGTCGTCTTTTTCCCGAATCATCATCAGGGGCCGGGCATCACCAAGGGGATGAGCGTCCAAGGCCTTGGCGCATAAGTAGTCTGTTAATTCCGCCCGCACTTTTCCAAGCGTTTGGCTTTGTTCACGAAGTTCGTTTTTGTATTTGTTGAAAACATCGGAAAGGTCTTCGGGTCCGCAGCCCAGCTCGGAGCAAATATCGCTTAGAACCCCATGGCGCATATTGAGAAACTTGAGGGTTCGTTTTCCAGCAAGAGCGGAAACTCGAATCAGGTCCTTGCTCCGTTCTGATCCCAGAATTTTAACGGGTCCAACCTGACCGGTCTGGGAACAATGGGTTCCGCCGCAAGGGGTCTTGTCGAATCCGTCGATATCCAAGATTCGAATGTTGGCCGTTACCTTGGGCGGTCTTCGGAGGGCGAAACCCTCCAGCTCTGCAGGGGTGGGGTATAAGGGGCGAATGGGTCGGTTCTGCAAAACCAAATTGTTCACAAGATCTTCCACTTGATCCATTTGCTCACGGGTCACGTTTTGGGCGCGAAGATCAATGGTGATGGCTTCGCTTCCCATGCGAGCCGAGACGGTTTCCATTTCGGCGATTTGATAAAATGCGGCCGACAACATGTGCTGAGCGGTGTGTTGGCTCATGTAGTCCCGTCTTCGATCTTCTTGTATGGTTCCTTCCATTTCCCTGTTGGAAACATCCATGGTGAAGGGGTCATCCAAAATGTGATGAATGAAACCATCTTCGTCTATTTGGGTGTCCACCACCTTTCGAGTCTGGTCATGGCATGTCAACTCGCCCCAATCTCCTGGCTGGCCTCCAGACTGAGGGTAAAACGCCGTGCCCTTCAAAATGACGGAGGGCTTGCCTTCAAAGGACGAGACGGTTTGGCAGGTGTCCTTGAAGTTGAGGAATAGTGAGTCATGGAGGTAGCGTTTTTCTGTTCCCATTGGGGCTCCTTCGCCGATGATAGCCAGGCCTTTTCAGGCTGGGAAAAACATAACACAAAATGCCTGAATTGCCATGACTTTTTGACTACGGCGGTTCCCCGAACCACCATGGTCAGGTGTTTGGGGATCGTTTCTCGGACCACTTCCCGCCCAAGAGATTGCCTGGAATGAGAAGGGCCAGGAACGTGATGTGATACCAGACCGGCAGGAGGTCCCAGTTTGCCGACTGGGCCAGGATGCCAAAAATCAATTGCAGAACGCCCAGGGCCAGAGCGTGCTTCATGATGTTTTTCTTTGCTAAACGTCCCGTGATGAAACCCGCAACAATGGAAAAAACCAGACTGTAGAGGATGATGATGGACAATATGCCGACGTCTTCCAGTTTTGACTCCATGATTCCAGGTTTCGCGGCCATCAAAGCGGCGTTTGCCGCAAACCACAATACCGTCCATGAAGCCGAGCCTGCGATGACCGATAAAATACTTCTGAGCATTCTCTCCTCCAAATCCCAATCCACAATGTGTTCGTCTACCAAACTAAGAAACACCCTATTATAAGCACAATGGCGTGGCTCTCGTCCAGCAGATGGGCTGTAATTTGCTGAAATGAGAAACTCGGACGGGTTTGCCGTCGTATAAATTTGAAACCGATTCTCATTGTGAAGGCGGGCGGCGAACCTACAAGAGCGCCCCCGCTGAACCGGTATGGCGGGTTTTTGATTATTTATGAATATTTGCCTGTTCAGAAAGGCCGTTTTGGTTTATGGTTGCACTTATGAGACGCAAGAGCTTTTCTTCTTCACCATTTTTTAAATTTCTACCGGTTCGATGGAAAATTGAGCAGGACGAAGGACCGCGCTATTCCCTGACAAAGTCTCATGGCTTAAAAACCCGGGTCCATTTGCACAATGTCTCCTCGCCCTTTAATGAGGGAAGGGGGGAGCTGGAGTCTGCGCTGATTACCTACGAGATTGAGGGCAGGCATTACGATATCTATTCCATGGCCGATATGGTTAATGCTTCCTATTCATTTGACGAAGAAGGCATTTCCAATATGAAGGGGGACCTGGCCGAGCGTGTCGCTCGCCGGGTTATGAAACGGTTCCTGCAGCGGTTCGACTCTCACCGGGGGCGACTGGGGGGGCTTTTCAATAAACAGTTCGACCCAAAACATAAAGAGAACTACGTTGTCGCCCACTGTGGCGAATTTATTTTGAAAATCGGCCGTTATCCCAATATGATTCTTTTAAGGAAAACCGGGCATGGGGATTGGGGTTATCAACATGTCACCGATCTGGACGGCTTGTTCGACTATCGCTACATGTCCAAGCGGCATATGATCATCATGGAGAGTAAAACCGGGAAAATCGATTTGCATCCAGAAGCGCTGTATGAAACGCTTTTTGTGCCTCTAAAGCGTTTATTTCCGGAAGCAACCTTTACCTATGTGCTGTTTGGGAATCGCAGAACGCTGCTTGACGACCGAAATCCTGAGTATCGCCTTTTGTTGGAAACGCCAATCCGACTTTACAAGGCGCTCGCCAAACATCGCGTGCCCTGTTTCTTCTTTGAGTTCAGCGAGAGTGACGACGATTTTTTGGCCATGTGCCGCCACCTCATTACCTCTTATCGAACCTACCATCACGAAATGGTGAGCTTTCAGGGCAAGGTCTCCATTTCCGACTCCCAGATTGTCATTTTCAATCCGGGTAGCAAAACACCCTATATACAAATGGAAAAGGATCCTAGAACCGGTCTTTTCAGAATCTCGCATCGACCTGGGTTTCCGGTGAACCGGCTGGATTTAACCCCTGCCGACGGGCAATAAAAAAGCCCGACGGGACCGTCGGGCCCAAATCTTTAGCGATTCACTATTTATGATTCAGATTTGTGATAAGAAGATTAGTTGTTGTCATCACCGGCAACAGCTTGTTTCTCGGTAATAATGGGGTGAAGCTTTCCGCCCTTCACCTGCGCCTGGTTGTCCAGGGCTGTCACAAAACTATCGACTTTCAACTGTTCGAGGCTGAGTGTCATCTTCATGGTCATATTCTCCTTATAGCACAAGGTTGAAAACCGTCCAAGTCGAGAGGCGCAACCAGGACATTTCCCATAAATAGTAGCATGTTTGTGTAAACCGCTGTGTAAATTTAGTGTATTTAGCCTTTACGTTGGGTGGTCTATGTGGGGCAAGTCATTATTTAATCAGTTGTTTGTGAGCTACACTTTTCTTCAGTTTGGCCCAAAAAAAAGTGTTGAAAGTAAAGGGTGATATAGTGTACAGGGAAGGCGGGCGTTGGGGAATTGTACCCTTTTCTTTTCTGAGAATGATTGTATTTCTCCTGTTTTTTCTCGGTTCTCCATTCTCTTTTGAATCTTTTTTTACGTTCTTGTCTACTTGGATCCGTTGCTTTTACTTGAAAATGATCGCCGTTTTGCCTAGTATGCAGGGGGGATCTTTTGGGAGGTGTTCGGTTTGGTGGACCAGCAAATTTTTCGGGACAAGTCACAGGAGATTATCGAGGCGGGCAGGTTTCTTTACAGCAAGGGTTGGGTTCCAGCTACAAGTGGTAATTTCTCCGCCCGGTTAAGTGAGACGGCGTTTGCTGTCACTGCTTCAGGAAAGCACAAAGGCGATCTAACTCCCGGCGATATTCTCATCGCCGATATGAGCGGCAATGTGGCTGACGGCAGAACGCCCTCGGCGGAGACGCTTCTGCACACAGCCATATATAAGTGTACGGAGAATACGGGCGCCATTCTTCACACCCATTCGGTGAAAGCAACGGTTCTAACACGAGCATGTCGAGCTGGAGAAGACCTCATTTTTGAGGGTTATGAAATGCAGAAGGCCTTTTCGGGCAATACAACCCATGACGCGGCTGAGATGGTTCCCATTTTCGCCAACACCCAGGACATGAAAGCGCTTTCAGCGGATGTGGAAGAGACGCTTTTAAAGAGGCCCCATTTACACGGATTTCTGATCCAGGGCCATGGCCTGTATACATGGGGCAACGACATGTCTCACACGCGACGGCATATTGAGGCCTTTGAGTTTCTATTTGACTGTGAACTGGAAGCCAGGAGAATAAGATGAGCAGTATCAGAGTTTTTGGAGAAAATGAACCAGAGCGAATTTTGGAGGAAAGCATCAATCATGATCGCATTGCTCAATTGCTGAGCGAAGTCGGCGTGCGGTTTGAGAGATGGGAAGCCAATGGCGAGATTCGGGTCAATTCCTGTGAGGAAGAGATCATTGCGGTCTACCAGGATTCCGTGGATCGCCTGATTGCCGAGTATGGTTTTCAAACTGTCGATGTCATCCACATGCAGCCCGGTCATCCCCAGAAGACGGCTTTCAGGTCCAAGTTCCTTCAGGAGCACACTCATAGCGAAGATGAAGTCCGTTTTTTTGTAGAAGGAAGCGGCCTGTTTTCCATGCATATCGAAGACCGGATATTTTCGGTGCTGTGTGAGAAAGGGGACTTGATTAGCGTGCCTGCGGGCGTTCGACATTGGTTCGACATGGGAACACAGCCGGAATTTACTGCAATCCGGTTTTTCAACAATCCCGAGGGCTGGGTCGCCAATTTTACAGGGTCCTCTATC
>JBNKOV010000227.1:0-7692 GCA_050294955.1 Holophagae bacterium | reverse complement strand
CGTTTTCTGTTCAGGAAGTTAAAGAAGACTTTAAATACCTCTATAATACATTAGCTGCCACGCATTATAACCTTTATGCAAACAT
Organism: Holophagae bacterium; assembly: GCA_050294955.1. Classification (GTDB taxonomy): domain Bacteria; phylum Acidobacteriota; class Holophagae; order Acanthopleuribacterales; family Acanthopleuribacteraceae; genus JBNKOV01. The sequence goes on along the minus strand of JBNKOV010000227.1, from coordinate 7,607 downwards.
AAAAAAAGAAGAATACGATCAGGCCTTCCGTTACTTTGGCAAAGCCACCTATATCAACCCCCTTGATCCGGGCAATCTGTTCCTTGCAGCCGAAGCCTTCATGGACATGGAAGCCTACGACCTTGCGGCAGCCGAGTTGAACAAGCTCCTGCTCTGCAAGCCGGAGAAGCGCATTGAGGCGGAAGTTCACAACGCACTGGGCTACATCGGCATAAAAACCGAAGATCCAGACAAGGCGAAGCACCACCTCAGCCTCGCCATTGAGCTGGAGCCCGAACTGGCGGTTGCCTATTACAATATGGGCCAGGTCGCCCGGCAGGAAGGCAGCCACGCCCTTGCGGAATATCACTTTAAGCATGCCCTTGAGTACGACAGCATGCATGTGGAGGCCTGGGTGGAAATGGGCTTCCTGCAAATAGATCAAAAAGAATACGGCAATGCGCGAGACTGCTTTGACTCCGCTTTGGAAAACGATCCCTTCGAAGCGTTGGCCTATCTTGGTCTGTCCAAACTATGCCATAAACAGAAAGACTATAAAGGCCAGTTGGAACACGCCAAAAACGCCTTTGAATACGACCCTGATCACGCCGAAATCTGCAATAATCTTGGCATCGCCTACGAATGCAACCGTCAATACGACGAAGCGGAAAAGGCTTATTTATGCGCATTGGATCTCAATCCCATGCACTCGCAGGCCGCCAACAACCTTGGCTATCTCTACGAAACCAAGATGAAGATGGACAAGGAAAAGCAGAAAACATACCGCAAGAAGGCCATCGACGCCTGGACCAAGCGCCTGCAAATTTGCATACGTCAGAAGAAGTCTACCAAAGGCGCCGTCACCCATCTTGTGAACCTGGGTGTTTCCCAAGACAAGATCGACGAACTGGCCCTTATTCCCTACAAAGTGGAAAATTAACAAGAAAATGGAAGATCCCAAATGCCCCTTTTGCGACGAAACCATGAAGCGGCATCCCTCACAAATGGATGCATGGTATCGTCTCTATGTTTGCGGCGCCTGCCATGCAGAACTCCGACAGATGTTGGCGGCCCCGCAAGAAGCTGAGAAGTCGCCCGTTCAACAGCAGCCTGTCAGGGAACCGGGCAACGCCTGCCCCGACTGCGCTCAGGCCGATCTCCACTGTTTTTCATGCGACGATCCCGTTTGCGACAGCCATATCCGAACCTTTGAAAAATACGCTCATGTCTTCTCTCCCGAGTTGGGAAATCTCCTAATAGAAAATCACGGCAACCGCATCTACTGCCCCCTTTGCTTCAAGGCCGTATTCAATCGCTTTTCGCTGGAAATTTCCAAGCCCGCCCCCAAACGAGAGAAAACCTTCAATCTACCAGTGGTGCTGGGGTTGCTGGCGCTGGTCCTGATCATTGTTTTGGGCGTGCAGAGATGCGACAACGCATCCTATTTGCGCGGGGAGGACATTGGCGTTGAAGACCGAACTCAATAAAGACGGGCTGTACCTGGCTCTGGGAGGCGGCGCAGCCCGAGGCCTTGCCCATTTGGGCGTGCTCAAGGCGCTGCAAGAATATAAGATCCCCATCGCTGGCATTTGCGGGACCAGCATGGGCGCGTTGATCGGCGCCGGTTACGCCCTTGCCCCAGACGCCGATCACATCATTCACGATTTTGTGGAATACATCCACTCAACCCATTACACACGCGCTCGTTACGCCTTCATGCGAGCGGCCCAAAAACAACAGAAAGAATCGAGACGCGCCAATTTCATCAAAAAATTGGAACACGGCCTGCTGTTAGGGCGCTCCATGACAACCGGCTCCATCATCTCCTTCGAGAACTATCGATCCGAAGTCAACTCTTTGGTGCCCAATAAGACCTTTAAAGACACCGCCATTCCTTTTTTCGCCATCGCGGTGGACCTGGTTCGCGAGAAGGAAGTGGTCTTCAATCAGGGCCTGCTTCGATCCGCAGTTCTGGCCTCAGCCGCCATTCCCGGCGCCTTTCCTTCCATTAAGTATGGCGACACCATCTATGTGGACGGCGGATGGATGAACAAAGTACCGGTAAAGCCGCTCGTCGCTTTCGGCGCAAAGAAGATTCTGGCCGTTGACGTGTTCTTCAAGGAGAAGCCCGAGGTGAACCTGAAACGGGGCTACTCCATTATCAGCCAATCCAACAACGCCACCGAAAGACGCTTGTTGCAACTGCAACTGGAAGAGGCCTCCATCGTCTGGCAACCCCCGGTGAGCGGGCTCCATTGGGCCGAGTTCACCCAGGTGGAAAAAGCGGTTGAGATCGGCTACCAATACGCAGCCGCCAGAATAGACGAGGTTCACCAGCTCCTGGAGCCGAAACCCAAAGGCGGTTGGCTGACGTCGCTTGCCAGAAAAATGATTCCGCCGGAGCCTCCGTTGCCTGTTCGCTACCCCGTAGAGGTGCGCGGCATCTGGGACGTTTCCGATGGGGAAGTATAAGGGGACTGTTTCAGCCCTGGCTAACCGCTAATTCTCCGGGTCGCCCGTCAGAGGAAGATCGATCTTTCTTTTTGAGATCTTTAATCTCATCCTCAAATTTGGTGCCGCTCTTCAGAGCCCTGTCGAACATGTAATCCGCGAGAACCTTGTCGCCATTTCTTATAGCGGCCAGGCCACCGTAATAGAAGACCTCGCCTTTGGCGTAACTGCCTTTTGCCAGACTATAGAAAATACGCGAGGCCGCCGCATACTCCTTCTCATGAAGGAGAAGGCGACCGTAATAATACTGGCTGTCGGAATTACCGGCCTGCTCCTGGTAGGCAGCTTTAATCAGCCTCTCCGCAGGGCGCCAGTTATCGTCGGCCAGGTAAAGGGCAATAAGCTCGAATTGCTCATCCAAGCTTAAATCGCCCCGTTTTTTCCGCTCCAAGTCCTTCAAACGATCGGAGCTTTCAGACATTTTTCGAACCAGCGGCGCGCGCTGGGCAATGGTCTCGTCTACCTTTTCCAGATCGGGGAAGGCCTTGCGATCCAAATCCTTCAACACGCGGACGGCGTTTTTATCGTCTTGAAGCTTGTAGTAGCTCATCCCCAGATAATAGCGGGTCTGGGCATTGAGATTTTTAAGAGCGCCCAGCGTTTTGACAACCGTATTGAATTTGGAGTCCTGATAATTAAATCTCGCAAAATTCTCGGCATAAAGGGGGTCGCTTGCGGCTTTTGTCTTCCCAACCTTTCTGAGCAGCTTTTTGGCCTTGGGCATTTTATCCTGGTCCATGTAAAGGGAAATAAGCTGGAACTTAAGACCGTCGTCAGAGGGTTTCGCCTTTACCTGAGCCTCAAGGGCCTTCAGCACATTAGCCGGATCTGTTTGGGCTACAGCTTTTTTTTCTGCTGATTTGCCTTCGTCCTTCACCTTGGGTTTGGGGCGACTGGCTTCCTTCTCTTCTTCCAACCGGGCCTTTTTCCGAGCTTCCGCCTCTGTCGCTTTCCGCGCGGCCTCTTCACGAGCTTCCCGGGCCTGACGCTCTTCGCGTTCCTTATCCTTGCGGGCCTTTTCGGAACGGTCATTTGCAGCCAGTTCCCGGCGTTTCTTTTCCGCTTCCTTCTTTGCCTCAGCTTGACGTTTATCCAGAGCGTCCTCTAGCTGAGCTTTGTAAAGGGCAGTACCGGGAAGCGCCTCACTTCTCACATTGGAAAAATGAGAGAGGGCTTCATCGTAGTCTTTGCGTTTCACCGATTCCGCGCCAAGATATTCGTGAACCAGGCTATTGCGAGGGGCCGCGCTCAACAAGTCTTCTGCGTATTCATCAGCGCCTTTACCCTTGTCCAAGGTGACGGAAAAGAGAAGGGCTTTCTCAAGCAGGGTCTCATTTTTGGGATGTCGAACCAAACCGGCTGCAATAGCGTCCCGCGCCTCAGAACGGTCGTTCTGTTCAAGATGAGCGTCAATAAGAGCGGCCCAACCCGAAACATTGTCGGGAAATTCCTTAACATAGGATTTCAGGTCGCCAGTGGTTTTGGGGATGGGGGGCGCTTTAGCGCCAATGGCGACCAGGTACTCATTCCAGATTGCCGGGGTTATGTTCTCAGGTTTAGAAGGGTTGTCGGAACCCAAAAGACGTTTGGCCTGAGACAACCATTTAAAACGATTATCTTTATCATCCAATCGGCTATAAATAACCACCTCGAGAACGGCGATTTCCTCAATAGCGCTTTGATCGCTCATCAGCCCGAAGGCCGCAATTTCCAAAAGACGGGCCGCCATGGGCAGATCTTTCTCGCCCAACGCCGTCTTTCCGTCTTCCAAAAGACTGTTATAGAACGGATGCCGCGTGGGCTCCTGGGCCATGAGGCCTGGCGCCAGACACATTAACAACAAAAATCGGATCATATCAAACAACACCTTTGCAAGCTCGAGTGTAACAGGGGATCTTTTTTAACAAGGCTCCAAAAAAAATTGGTAAACCAGCCTTTAATCATAACAAAAAGAAGGGCTCATGCGTGAAATTTCTCAGGAAGCGGCCCTGCCAAAATTAAAGCTTTGCGGTAAAGCCTTGGTTGCGGTGCTTTTGAAAACGGGGCCGGAAGAATTCCTGAAATTCTCCTTGTTTCGCCAATTGGGAAAATGCTATGTTAAGGGCGTGCCCCAAAATTTCTGCCGGTGGATGTCCGATTGTCATGCTCATCCAGTTTTTATTGGGCTCAGCTTATTTACGATTTAGAGAATCATGGAACGTTCATTTACTCAAACCCAACCATTCGCCGATTCATGCGAGGACAAAGCCGAACGAACAAGAGGGAAACTTCACCAGAAGCTGGCCTCATTGGTTGGAGACCTCGTTAAACATGGCGTGGATCTTCAATTTGCCAAGAAAGAGATGGAATCCCTGTACATTCAGGCCATTCTCCAGGCAAACAACGGCAACATCGGCCTTTCAGCCAGGGCCTTGGGCATGCACCGGAACACTTTATCCAAGCACATTAAAGACCTCAATATCAACATTGAGCGACCCTAACCCTTGGAACATCCGGCTACGAGGTAACCTGAAAATGACTCGATTCAACCCATCCTCACTACAAAAAGCAATGCTGGTCATTTTAACGGCGACCCTTTTCAATTGCCAAAAAACGGACCCGGTCGTTACAGACCTCCAACGGCGCATTGAAATTTTAGAGCAGAGATTGGAAGACCAGGAACGAGCGGCCATTGCCACAACTGAATCAACGCCTCAAATTCAAGAGCCGGAAGTTCATGAGGACCCGCCAGTGGACGAAGAACCCACGGACCCCGATCATGAAACATCCCCAGTAGAACCACTGGAGGAAATGCCTGAACAGCCAGAAGCGGAGCCGCAAGAAACTTCTGAGGCAATGACCGACCCGGAGCCGTCTATACCCGTCGAACAGGCGGAAAGCGAGCCTCCTGCGGAAAGCCAGCCCTCCCCTGCCGATCTACCAGAAATTCCAGCGGAGGAGATCGGCGCGAGCTACGCCAAAGCGTTGGACGCCCACAACCAGCGTCGTTTTGAAGAGGCCGCCTCCTTATTTTCCGCCATCGCCGAGCAGAACCCAAGCCATCCCCTGGCGCCCAACGCCCTTTATTGGCTGGGTGAAAACGAATATGCGCAGAACCGGTACAACAGCGCCATCCTCTATTTTCAACAGGTGCTTTCCAATTACCCCAAAGCGCCTAAGGCGGCTGCCGCCCTGTTGAAAAAGGGCAAATCACAGGAAAAGCTGAAACAGTTCGACGCGGCCCTGGAAACCTATAACCAGGTCATCAGCCAATACCCCGACAGCCCGGCGGCCAAACTCGCCATGGAATGGCGATAATCGCCACTTGTTAGACCCAACTGTCCTGCAGATTGGATAACCAGTACGGCATTCCGGACAGGACACAAAACATCATGCTCTGGTCATTACACGTAAACCCTTGCAATTGCTGTGTCAAGATTTAGAGTCATCCTGAGGAACAACGGATGGCGCCCATGTTGCAATTAGAGGAAGGTAGAAGAAAAGCCACGATTCGCTCTGCTTTTTCTCCCGGGCCGCCTCTTTGCCGTGGGGCGGCCCATCCCCTGAATAACGGCTTCACGCCAAACCAATCACCTCAGGAGACGTCACATGAAAACCCAGGCGCTATTTTCCCTGGCTATAGACAATCAAGGTGACATGGATGTATTAAAACAGGCGCTCAAAAGCAACAACATCGACTTGGTCAATCCCAGGCTCCAAGGATGGACAAACCGATCTGCCGGTTTCCCCGAGCTGGTGATTTCCGTGTCTTCGCTGGCTGCCTTGGTTGCTGCGGCTACGGTCTATCTTTTTCATAAAACGAGTCCTGAAAACGCCATGGTCACCCTATCTAGCGGCGATCAGCAGGTTACGCTGCATGCGGGCCAGAGCGATCATGATATTGTAGAGGCGTTGACCCGGTTTTATGTTGTTTTGAACCCCAGAGATCTGCCCAATTAGTCCGCTTTTGCCCGGTGTTTGACTGGCTGGTTTTGGCGGGGTGAAACCATCCTGCGTTGATTTCGTTAAAGAAAACGGGCATAATGGGTCTTGTATCGGGTGCTTTTTCCTGACCACCCTATTTTTCGATAAGGCGTTTGTATGGCATTGCGACCCTTGACAACTCTGGCTCTTGGCATGCTGCTGTTTTTTGTGGCTCCGGCTCCTATGGAACTGGTTTTCTGCCTCGGCAGCAACGGGCATTCCGAATTGGAACTGGCCGGGTTTGGCAATTGCTTTGATTGCTTTAAGTCGGATCATCAGGAAGCCGCTGAGCTGGAGGCGCAAGATCATAAAAATGGCGAGAGCCATTGCGGGTCCTGCACCGATCTTGCCCTGGACCCGGATCCCTCGGGTTCTAATCGCCTGCAACTGAAGGTGCTTGCTCCTATCCTGGCGATTCATCGCCACCCTCCTGCTATAACGCCGTTTGCCGCATTTTTTGAGGCGGATGCGCCACTTGTTGACGCTGTTGTTCCGCTTGATCATCAGCGTATGGACAGTATCCGCTCGGTGATCCTTCTGATTTGAGTTTCCGAAATCACGCTCATGGCGATCTCGTTTTCCCATAGGAATTTGAGGCGATTGAGCGATATCTGAACAGGCATGATCCCAAGCGCTTTTTTCTGCGCTTCTCAACCTGAACCTCTGCTTCGAGTCGCTGTTTTTTCCCGGCGATCCGGCGCAGTTGATGATTTCGGAGGAATCCATGTTATTTTTCGTTTACCTCAGGGCAACGAGCCTTGCCCTGTTGCTTTTTCCGGGACTCCCGGCTCCCGATGCGCCTGAACGCATCGCCGCCCGGGCCTTATCTAATGGGACTGACAACCCTAATATTCTCAGTTTATCCCAAGCTATTGAGCAGGCTTTGGACCATCATCCCGCTCTGGCTGCAGCTCGGTTGGATGTGGAGATGGCGGAAGCGCGCATCCACCAGGCCGGTTTGCGACCCAATCCTAAACTGGAACTGGAAACGGAGTCTTTTGGCGGCTCCGGTCCCTATGGTTCTTTTGACGAGGCGGAGTCCACGCTCTCCCTTGAACAGACCCTGGAGACTGCTGGGAAGCGGTCCAAGCGCAAGAAGGCCTCTGCGGTTGATCGGGACTTGAGTCAGTGGGATGTGGAGGTTCTGAAACTTG
>JBNKOV010000226.1:0-7725 GCA_050294955.1 Holophagae bacterium | reverse complement strand
TGTCCGCTTTCTGCTTGTATTTAGAACCGCATATTTCATGGCGCATTCCACAGTATAAAACAGAAGAAGTTTTTGGCTTAATGGTTCGGCATTTTTATAACTGGAATTATGGCAATTGGCAGCTTTTTTCAGATGGTTTTGGGATGCGGCAATTTGAGCCATTTTTCGCCTCCAATCCGCCAATCATAACATAACCATTTACAGCCTACAAGACATAGGTTTCAAGACCGATAAAGCAAATTTCCGCTAAAATGACCTACCTTAATCTACCACCCTTATAAATTCCCATCAGCCCACGGTTCATACACCATGCCGCCCTCAAGGTGTACGCCCAATTGAAACTGGAGGCTGGGATAATCGCCCTTTTTGATCCAAAACACCCCATCCTTATCTTGGATGGGATATCCATACTGATCCATCGGCGTACTCTCATTTTGGCGGACCCGGCAAGTGAGCAACACGTCCGAGGAGAAACTGAGCGCGGGCTTAATGGCAATCCATCCATCCTTAACTTCCACTGCGCCATACAACCGGGGAATAGCGTCTATTCGATCCTGAAATAAGGCCTGTTCCCGATCCAACAACTGATAATAGTCGTTCACGGTTTCGTCGAAGTTGAAAGAAGCGTGTTGAAAGGCGTCCCGCCAGAAATCCGAGCCCGCCAATTCTTTGGGAGCATTCTCCCGGCCAATGGCCTTCAGGATCCGGGATGGCGCGTCATCGCCATATCGATCGATAAGCGCGGTGATAAATCGCTCTCCGAGTGGATAGACAAGAAATGTGTCGTATTTGCTGGATAACCGCTGGCTATCCAGTAAGTCCTCCATTCTGGCTTCCTCACGAGAGAATGCAAGAGCCGCATGAAACCGCAAACCATCCAATTCATCGCCGTCTTCAAAGAATCGTTGCTCCACATACTCGGCCAACCCTTCGTGGAAAAACCGGGTCCACCTGAAAGCCTGACCCATTCTCTTTTTTGACAGGATCTCTATATAAACATGTGTGGTTTCATGGCCCAACGTCGCTTCCAACTGAACCGGGTCCTCGATGGTTGGCACACTCAAACGGATGGTTTTCCAAAAGGCCAGGCCAGCATAATCGACCCCTGCGGCAGTGGATCCGTCCACCAAAATGTCAGTGAGCGGCTCTACATCCAAAAACCTGGTGACCGTATTGTGGATTTCATTGGATCGTTCGATCATGGGCGCCGCCCGCTCCTGCAGGTATTCGGGAATGGCGAACAGGTAGTGATCTGTATGAATACGAACGGTTTGCCACGCCTCCCAGCTAACGGCTTGCTCACCAGCTTCCGGCTCATCCCCCTGCATGGTTATCCAGAAAAACACTCCAATCCACAAAACAACCACCAAAACCGAGCTGCAGCCCATGATGATTCTTCCCGGGAGGTGGTTTTTCAAGGCGCCCAATTTGTTGGTAAATGTCAGCCCGCCTCCACAAAAAAGCAGTTTTGAAAAAATCATAAGGCAAACTGCAATGGGGAGTTGAATACTCAAGGCTTCCCATGGAATACGCCAGTGATGGCCGATCAGATCAGGTCGAGTTATAGAGGCCGGATTCAAGATGGCAATGCCCGGCCAAACCCGACCCAACGCCAGGTACATAACAATGGACAAGGCCGCCAGAATCCACCCGAATCGACGGAGAAAGGAACACAGAACCGCAAATGACAAGAAGATAAATATTTGGCAACCCTGAAGGAACAATGAGGCGCCCACCAGCTCCCAGTAATAGCCCGGACTTAAAGAGGTTCTGGATAAATGTTGGAAAACCAGGGAGCTCATCACTTCCACAATAGGTCCAAAGAACAAGACAGCATAGGCTGTCAAAACCTTGGCTATAAAGATCCTGTTCCTAGTTGTAGGCAGTCCGTCGAGGAACCGAATTGTTCCCTGGTCCACCTCGCCGACAAGCAAACCCGAAGAACAGGACAAGGTGAGAAAAGCCATAATTAAAGGCCCCATCTCCCAAGCATCGATGCTCAGGGTATCCAGCGCGTCGGTGAGTAGCGACTGGTCGGGGTACTCCGTCAGGGGTATGAAGAGGAAGTCCATCCCATAGATCAGGATAATGAGAACCAAGAAGGGTTTCAGGCCATTAAATTCTTTGATAAAGAGGGCGCGCATCAGGGCAACTCCAACCGGGTCCATCCCGTTGTTATGTCACACTCCAAGATCTCAGATCGCATGGAAATAGCCCAGGCAAAGCGTGTCCCTCGGGAGAAGGTATTGGGCAATTTGCGCCACTCCAGCATTTTAGAAACGGTCATTTCTTCGGCGCGGACCTGCTCTGGTTTAATCTCCTCATCATGAAGGCCAAGGGGCAGATAGCGAAAGCTCACACGCCTGGCCAATTCCAAGCCTTGGGTTTTAATTAAGCGAAACTCCAGTCTTCGATGTCCTTCAGACAAAGCCACCGACTTTAACTCGCCCTTTAAATGAGGCACGCCCTTCAATATTTCGGGAAACTGGCGATGCAAGCCGTTTAATTCCTCTCGCCAGGCCTCAATAAAGCTTTCATATTTAATGCCCGAAACAAGCCGCATCTCTTTTTTCAGGGGGCGTTTGAACTCCTGGATCGTAGCGTGAAAATACCGTTTGTCATCCAAGCCAAGCTTTGATCTAAGCAGTTGTTTGCATGCATTTTCCCCAGCAAGTTTCTCAAACGTCCGCAAACCGTGCCACGCCACGCCTCGAGCGACCTCAACGCCAACTTTTTCTCTAAACAGCAACCAGTTGTCAAGAGTGTCCATGCTCAAATCATCCGGAGCGCCGTACATGGCCTGCATCACCAGGTTCTCTGGGACATACCCTGCATCTTTAAGCGATATGAAATGGGCAAAACCATCGAGCAGCCAGCGGTTTTTCTCCAAAAGAACCCGACCCTCGGTGGCATGGGTCAGGGCGTGGGGAATCAGCCAGATCATTAACTTATCAAGTTGGAATTCCTCAGGATCATACCGCAGCCTCACCATCAATCCAACTGCCCCCTCCAAATTCCCCAGCTCAAAGACGCCCGGGTCTAAATCCCCTCGAAGTGTTAGGAACACAGGCGTCATGGATTTCATGCCCAGGTAGGCTCTCACTTTTTCCAGTTCGCCTTGCACCCAGTTGGACAGTTCCGCCAAATCTCTTTCATTGGCCAGCCCAGAGGCCGCAATAGACACGGCGGGGCCTTCCCCTGAAGCCACGATGCTGTTCTTCAGCTCAAAAGGTTCAGGCAAGTTCCTCTCATCTAAAGTAATAAGCACAGCAATGCAACCAATTACCATACAGGCCACGAACACCTTTTCTCTGTGCGACATTTTCTCGGCCAGCATAGCCGCCATGGAGCCCTCGCGGGTCAGAACCATAAGAAAGCATACAGCCATAAAGAACCCAGCGCCGCCCAAAGCGCTTAACAGATCCGCGACGGGTAGAATCTGACGTTCAAAACAAAATCGCTCATCATAAATCAGAGATAGAGGACCGGATTCAACCAGGTTGATTTCAGAATACATGTCGATGGCAATAAGGGTCAGAACCATGGAAATGAGTCCTGCGATTCGATATCTCCCCAAGAACCCTACCGCAAGCGCGCCGGTATGAAAGAAAAGCATGTAGGCAAGCGCTCTCATGAGCATGAAAAAGCCGTGTTGCAGACCCAAAACCTCCTGCGAACCGGCCACAACGAGACAAATCCCAAAAGCCAGGAGCGTAGGAAGGAGATTAAACAATAGACTTACTTGCAACTTGGCAAGCAAGACCTGAAAGCGGCTCACGGGAAGCGCTTCCAGAAAGAATTGGGTTTTTCCTGTGTACTCGCGAGAGATAAACCGATAGCCCAGGTAAACCGCTCCAAAAGGGAACCCCAACATCATAAAGGCCCTGAACGCCATGAGATAGCTGCCACGGTTGGGATTCAGGTGAAACATGAGTAGGAAAAAAAGAAAAAGCCCCATCTCCAAAGTCAGAAGAATGACAAAAGGCAGGCCATGTTCCTTGAATTCCTTGTGATATAGCGCCTTCATAAATGGTAGACCCTATCCACGGTGAGCGCCAGGAAGATATCTTCCAAACTCAAGCTCTCGGAAGGAAAAACGCCGTCCCATTTATCCCATGCCCGGGCGTCCCCTTGGACGATAAACTCATATCGGTCTGGATGATCCGCAAGAATGTCACAACCATCGCTTTTCAAGTCGGTCAGCACATCCACGACCCGGTCATCAGAAAGCTGGACGCCATCCTTCTGGAGATGAATGCGCCGAACGGATTGACGCAAGGTGTCCACATCGCCTTCATAACACAGACGACCTTCTTCCAAAATGCCAACTCGGTTGGCGATTCGCTCCACCTCTTCCACAATATGAGATGAGAAAAAAGTGGTCCGTTCTTCAGAATGGGCCTGGCGACTTACCAATTCCAGAAACTCACGCCGAGCCGCAGGATCCAGTCCAGAGGTTGGCTCGTCTAAAATCAGGATATCAGGTCGGTGGGCCAACGCCAATGCAAGGGCAAGCTTTACCTTCATGCCTTGCGACAAATTGATGATCTTACGCTTGGGCGGCAAATCGAAAATCTCCAACAAATGCTTAAACCAGGCCTCATCCCAGGTCGGATAGAATCGCCCAACAAATCGACCGATATACCCACACTCCATCCATTGGTAGAAAAACTGCTCCTGAGAGACATACCCGATTCGCCGTTTTTGGGAAATGCCCGGCCTGCGCACTTTCTGGCCAAAAAACTCTATAACCCCGCTGTCTGCGCCTTGGATTCCCATAAGTGCTTGGATGGTTGTAGTTTTACCTGCACCGTTCCTTCCGAGGAATCCGTAGATATTACCTCGCCGCACCGCCAGATTCAGACCTTTTAGCACCTGGTATGATCCGTAGCTTTTGCGCAAGTTGTAGGTTCTCAGCAAGGTTTCGGGTGGTGAATGGGGATGATGAATAAGACGCCTCTTTCTCAGCCTGATGGAATCTGGCCGTAAAATGGGGTGCAAATTCAGGGCGTAGAAACACTGTTTTGCAACCGCTGTCCCCATCATAAACGCTGTCAGCAGAAAAGCCAAGATCAACGCCACCGATGATTTTTGCAAAAAAAATTCACAGCAATTGGCGGAAATACTGTCTTTGATTGACTAATCAATCATTCTTTAATGACGAATGGAGGAAAAATTGTTAGGATAGAGTCAGGCAACCCGTCAGGTTTTAAGCCATTTAGATTCGGTCAAGACGGTTAGGAGGACTCTTTCCATGTCAAAAAAGTCAAATAACGGGAAAGGCGGCAAAAGCAATTCACCTAAAAAGGTCAAACTGGAAGAGCATACAGCGCTTAAAAACAAAGACAAGGAACCAGCAGAGGACCGCACGGCCGTCTGGGTGAAGAAGTCCACCCTGGCTTATGAAAAAGAGCTCAAAATGCTCCAGATAGAGCTGCTTAAGATGCAGCAACATATAAAAAGCAAAGGCCATCGGCTGGTCATTATTTTTGAAGGTCGAGATGCTGCGGGCAAAGGGGGCACCATTAAACGCTTCACCGAGCACATGAACCCCAGGGGCGCTCGCGTGGTGGCTCTCGAAAAACCATCGGACAAGGAAATGACCCAATGGTATTTTCAGCGATATGTGGAACATCTGCCCAGCGCAGGAGAAATCGTGTTATTTGATCGAAGCTGGTACAACCGCGCCATGGTTGAGCCGGTAATGGGTTTTTGCACGGACGAGCAAAACAAGCGCTTTATCAAGGATGTGCCGCCCTTTGAGCGCATGCTTGTGAAGGATGGCATTAAATTATTCAAATTCTACTTCAGCGTTTCTAAAAAGGAGCAGCTCAGGCGTTTCAATTCTCGTGAAGGCGACCTCCTGAAGCAATATAAGATTTCGCCTGTAGATAAAATGGCCCAAGAGCTTTGGGAGAAATACTCCATCCGCAAATTCCACATGCTCCATGAAACCAATCGCACCATTTCACCGTGGACCATCATCCGGTCCGACAATAAGAAGAGGGCGAGGCTCAACTGCATTAAAACAGTCCTTAGCGCTATTAACTACCAGGACAAAGTAGACGCTTCAGTGCTTAAGACAGATCCTGAGATCGTGATTTCGGGGATCGACGAATTGAAAATGATGGAAGAAAACCTGCTCAAACCGGGAGACTTGCCCGGGTAGGCGCTCTAAGATGGAGTAAATCGCCTTATAGAAATCGGGACTTTTCCTGAGCTTTCTTATGAGCCTCTTCCCTGGTGACTTTTCCATCTTTTATCATTTCCAACAGGCAATCATCCAAGGTGATCATGCCCACTTTTCTGCCGGTTTGCATGTAAGAAATCAGCTTGTTGGTGTCGCCGTTGCGAATGACGCCGCCAAGGGGCGGGGTATACAATAGAATTTCATGAGCGGCCCAACGTCGCTTCCCGTCCGCGCTGCGCAAAAGTTGCTGCGCCACAATGCCTTTCAATGAAACAGCGAGAAGACTGCGTATTTGGGGTTTCTTGTTGGCTGGAAACACATCAATTATGCGATCCAGAGTTTTAGGCGCGCTGTTGGTGTGCAGCGTACCAAAAACCAGAACCCCCATTTCTGTAGCCGTCAAAGCCAGTTCAATGGTTTCACGATCACGCATCTCTCCCACCAAAACCACGTTCGCGTCGCTGCGGATGGCGCTTTGAAGACCTGAAGCAAAACTGGCAGTGTCTTCAGGCACCTCGCGATGAGTGATCATGCACTTTTTAGATCGATGCACAAACTCAACCGGCTCTTCAATGGTTATGATTTTGCGAACCTTGGACCGGTTAATATAATCAACAATCGCCGCTAGGGTTGTAGATTTACCGCTTCCCGTGGGGCCCGTGACCAACACCAAACCGGATCGCAGATTGGCGAATGACTTGAAAACAGGAGGCGCGTCTAGATCTTCCAGGGTCAGAATCTTGGAGGGCACGATTCGGAAAATGGCTCCGTACCCATCGGAATACCTCGAAGTAGTTGGCGCGGAATCGCGCTTTCCCGCCCATTTCATAGGCAAAATCGAGATCTCCGGTTTTCTGATAGTTCCGCCACTGGTCGGGTCCGCAAATTTCAGAAAGCAGGCTCTCCATGGTAGATTGAGTTAAACCGGGCAACTCCAAATTCTTGAGTCTTCCGTTCAGGCGAATTCTGGGCGGGTGGCCTTCTTGTAAATGAAGATCCGAACCATCCTGACGCATCATTTCTTCAAAGAATTGATCAATTCTAGCCATCCAACATTCCTTTTAACTCTGCTGGCGCGTAACTGCTGAAATTCTTGGGGTTGGACGACCGGTAAAAGGCCTCTTCCCCACTGATAACTTTTTGGTCCACCAAGGCTTTGAGAGAGTGATCCAACAAGACCATGCCCGATCCCCTTCCCGACACCATGGCGCTCTCAATTTGGTGCAAATTGTTTTTCCGGATCAGATTGCTCACAGCCTTGGTAACCATGAGCACTTCAAAAGCTGGAACAACGCCTTTACCATCCAGCCGTGGTATAAGCTGCTGTGAAATAATGCCTCGCAGAGATTCGGATATCATGTTTCGCATGATGTCCTGTTCATCGGGTGGAAATGAGTCAACCAGACGGCCAATGGTGCGCATGGCGTTTGCCGTGTTCATGGTTCCAAAGACGAGATGACCGGTTTCCGCCGCAGAAACCGCCAACCGGATGGTCTCCAGATCCCGCAACTCACTGACCACAAGAATATCGGGGT
>JBNKOV010000225.1:0-7740 GCA_050294955.1 Holophagae bacterium | reverse complement strand
AATAAGGGAGGTATATTTCACACAAGGAGTCGCATCCGTTTTTTCCACCGAAATGACGGCATGCATGATTCCGTGACCTCGTCAGGTCGGTTGTGTCAACCTCCTCCATTCTCTCAGTATACGAGAGTCATTTCTATTAAAGGAGAAACCAGATATCATGACTTCAAGAAAAGTGAGAACATCACTGATCAACCTGGTGATTGTAGGCCTGCTCGGCATGTCTCTTTCAGCCATAGCTCAAGAAAAATTTAGTGGGACCGTTGTAGACGAGTTCCAAAATCCTCTTGTAACCACCCTATCGGTAAATGGCTACACGACAACCTCACAGTCCAATGGAACCTTCTCTATCACCGTGCCCAAAGCGCCTACTTACGTGATGAACGCGGGCGCTCTGCCTTATGCCCCTTATTCTCAGGTGCTCACAAAGGGCTCAGGCGGATTTGTGGTCCAACTCCGCCAGGCGGATGTTTTTGTATTCAATCCCAATCAGGGCATCGACGCCATAGACCGAGACGGAACCGAGCTGAACATTGCAGCCAACTCCGTTGTTGACCAGAATGGAAACCTGGCAACGACGCAACTCATTCTTTACCTGACGAGTTATACGCCTCAAAACATGATTGGCGGGGACATGAACGCCATCAACCTCATGGGCCAGCCTCGTTGGTTGCTTAGCCTGGGCGCAGCATGGTTCCAGATCCGCGATCAGGCGGGCAACCGTTATTCACTGGCGCCGGGTCTTACCGCTCGTTTGGCCATGCCACTGCCCCAAGGCGTTCAGTTCAGCGGCCAGGTGCCCATGTGGAATTACAACCCCACTACAGGCATGTGGCGTCAAGCGCCCGTTAATGGCCAGACTTCTAGCGCAGATGGTCGTGGGGTCTCAACAGCCATGGTTGGATCCGATGACTTTTGGAATTTCGATATCGAAAAACAAGAGCCGGCTTGCGTGAAGATTAACGTGGAAGCTGAAGAGGACAAATGCGTTAAGATCATCGTTCCTCTTCCCTACAACCGTGAATCCACACGCCCCATTGAAGCCAATTCCACCCTGACGCTCTACAACCTTCCGGCCAACACCCCTGTGGAAATCTGGGTTGCCGATGACTGCAACGGCCCATGGACCTTGTTGACAACTGTCAATACAGGCGCTCCCTGGGGAGGAACGGGCTCACCTTCAGATCCCGATGATTGCAATGGCCAAGCCACTGTCTTTTAAACGCTAACTCTATATGGGCGGCCCAGGTCGCCCATTTTAAGGGGTATCCAATATTGGAACCCAAATAACTACTTTGGAGGAACCATGAAGAAGATTTCAATTTTAGGATTGCTGATTCTACTTGCATCTGTCCTGGCCACAGCCCAGGAAACGGATCGATATGTGGATGAACACGGCGCTGTGTCTTTTGAAACCCAAGACTCGAAAGGCAACAAAGTAACCGTTGTGATTGATCCAAAGGCCGAATTCGCCAGATACGTCCCCGAGGACGACCCCAACCACCCCAGTTTCAGGGGATTTGAAGTTGAAGAAGGCGACAAGAATCTGGAAGAAATTTCACGGGCCGTAATCATCCCGGTTTATGCTGTAGCAGACGAAGAGTACCGCTCTGGACACGCCAACTGGACCAGCGATGTCTACCAGATTATCGAAACTGCGGACAACGCCTATTACCGTGATTTCGCTATAAACTGGGTTATTCAAGGCTACTACAACTGGAGTTCCCAAGGTGGCGACGCTGAAAACATTCTCTACGACCTTGAGAATGACGCGGCAAGTTTGGGACCTGGTCTGGTGATGGGATTTACAGACGATTCCAATTTCGACGCGGGCGGCATTGCCTTTGTTTACCCCAGCAACCCAGGCACGGGCTATTCCGTTTGCTTGGACCAGGGCTCATCTTCAACAGTTTTCGCCCTGCGTCATGAAATAGGCCATAACTTCGGCGCCAGCCATGATTTCGGCGCCGTTGTTTGCATGATGAACTACACCTACGCCTACTCTGTGGACTATTTCGACGCCACTCACGCTGCGCTGGTCGCGTCTCACGACCACTGGTTCCAGTAAACCGAATCAATACTGGCAGTTAGTAACGCAAGCATTTTAATCGCCCTCGATGAGGCGGTGATTTCAAGACGCCTCATCGGGGGCTTTCGCTGAGAATAGGGCGGGTGAAACCTGTCGCCCTACTTCACGGCCATCGCCTTGTAGTAGGTGTCTTCCTCCATGGCCTTTTGACGTTTCTGGTCAATCTCTTTAAAGGTCTCGGGCCAGTTGCCCTTAAATTGGGTCTTCAAATCCTGAAACCCCATCTTATCCAGGCTGTAGAGATAATATTTCAAGGCCTCTGCGGTCTCTCGATTATCGATTAACGAGAGGTGCCAAAACCAGGTTGCCGCTATATTGGGAGCATCCAAATCCAGCGCGATATGTCCCATGGTCATCATATCGGCCAATCGATCTTCGGGGTTCTTAAACAGTTCTTTTATTTTCAATCGTCGCCCCAACCGAAAGGCGTCTTTCCCCGTTTCGGCGTTTAACGCCACGGAATACATGGGGTCACATTCAAAAATCTTAGCGTGAGCAACCTTGAACTTCCCGTCCTTATCACGCATGTGAATCAAGGCCTGTTCGTGATGGAGTCTTGCGTCATAGGGGTACATCTTCAAGGCTCGATCAATAGCGGCCAGGGCCTCCTTATGACGCTCCTTGTCAATCAACTCAACGATCTCTTTCATAACCGGGGCCTGGTCCTTGCGGAGCGTGTTCAATTTCTTGAGAAATTCCCTGAGATAATCCTGCGCCAGGCAATCACTGTTGGTGAATTTGATGAGGAACCGGGCCATGTTCTCGGCCTGATCGAAGCGACCATTGGCTCCGTCCAGAAAAATCCGGGCCGCTGCCGTCATGGGCGCGCCAGGAACCATTTCCATGATGGACATCCAGTACTTCTCATCGGCGTCCACCGCAGCCGAATCCAGCTCGCCCTCGCCAGCGGCTGCCTTTGAAAACACTTCGCCAATATGGGTAACGCCTTCAAATTCCGGACCCGCACTGGCGCAGTAGGCTCCAATCACCGCCAAGGCCCATTCCCTGCACCATTCGCGGAGAAGCATGGCCCGCTCCCCGCCCCTGGCTTCGGAAAAACGCTTCTCAAATGCCTCATGAGGCGCAGGGAGAAGACCGGGCTCTTCCTTTGCGTTGCCGCTTACCATTGAAAAAGAAAGGGTAACCGGCAGCCACTTAACAGGAGGCGGCGGATGCCGATTAAGCGCTTCAGCAACCATAACCTGCGCAGCCGATCCGGGTTGAGGGTTTCCGGCGAGTTTAAATACAGGGGACATGTTTGGACGAAGCGTCAACTGCGTTAGGAGATAAAAGTCTTTTTGGGAGTATGTTCCGGCGACGGTTCCTTCCAAGGCGGCAACCATGCCGCCGCCCCACTGTGCGAGCGCCTCAACACTTGTAGCCACAGAGATGACATGGTCGGGAGAATTCAAGTGGATAGATATCTTTGGCGGTTGAGGAGGCGGAGCCAATTGAAACGCGCCAACCCGCATGGAGCAAGCGCCCCAGGCAAAAATAACCAACAACCATCCACATCGCAACATATCGATACCTCATACTCTAAGGAATGAACGCCGCCACTAGAAGCGCGCCCAGGCACAACCTATCACGGAAGCCCCGCCATTGCATAGCCCCGCCCCTAATTTTTTAGAAAAAAACGGATAAGCCCGGCAGCACACATCAGAAGAGAACGCAAAGAGGCCATACGCCGCGTTTCCAAAAACCGCTTTCTGACGTCTTCTATTTCTAAAAACCAGAGCGGGATCGGGGAGCGTATCGCCACCAGCGCCACATATTTCGCGGTAAAACTGTTGCCAAAACCCCCGCAAAAACACGCATCATTCGGCCAAAATAATGATTCTTGCGCCAAAAACTGTGGTTGCTTATTGTCAGTGTGCTAGAGCCTTGGAGACATACTTCTAAAGGCATCGCCAACACTTATTTTGAGGACGCCTTCACCAGTTCTATGCTTTATAATAGCAATAGCTTTGGCAAAGCATCTCCCAGTTCTTCGATCTTAAGGTTCGAAGCTTTGGAAAGATGGTGCCCCCAGTCCGACTCGAACGAACGACCTACGGTTTACAAGACCGTTGCTCTACCAACTGAGCTATAGGGGCACTCACGCGCAAGCAGGAATTATAGTGAAAGAGTTCTCAAATTACAAGCACCTTTGTCCATATTTTTTTGCTTTTTTTTATTCCCATTAAATAGAGCAACTTAGGGCTTGTTAAAAGATTTAGCTTTTCGCCGTTTTCTGAAACGGACTATTTTTAACACCCTCGCCTTCGAAGCCTGACACTCGTGGCAAATGCCGCTTTGTTATGGGCCGTGTCATCCTCGCGCTGTGTACACTCTAATTGCCGACTGCCGCTTTTTGTTTTAATAATTTGCCCGGTCTGGGCTGCGCCTCGAGGCGACACAAATCTTCGATTGTGATGGTGATCGCACCCATATCCGACGACACCAAGCCCCTGACAAGGAAGGGTTTTGTGTAGTCTATCAACATGGCTCGTTGCTTGTACACATCTGGGAACATGACGGTTTCATAGAGCCCGGTCTCGTCTTCGAAGGTAAGGAAACACATGTATTCCTTTGTTCGGGTTGTCACGGTTTTGTGGGTCACCAGCCAGCCCGCCAAGGTAACGACGCGATGCACGTTAAAGCCGATCTGAGTGGCTCGGATTCGCTGGACGCCGCTTAAATCGTAACGCTCCAGAGGATGGCGGGATATCCAAAAGCCGAAGAGCTGCTTTTCTAAAAGCAGCAATGTTTTCAGGCTGTAAGGCTCCATCTCCGGCAGGTCTTCCTGTTTGACGTAACCCGGAAACAGGTCTTCGGATTGTCCCTGGTGCAACGCCTGCCAGTGCAAGGCTCGCCAGATGAGCGTGGGTCGATTGGCCTGCTCCAAGTGATCGAAGCACCCCGCTAATATGAGCCGCTTGGTTTCTTCCGGCGTAGATGGAACGCGGTGCAGAAAGTCGTTAAAACCCTGGAATGGCGCTTGTTCCCTCTCTTTTAGCAGGGCCTCTACCGTTTCCCGGCGCAATCCTTTGATCTGGCCAAAGCCGATATGGATGACGCCGTTATATCCGCGATAGGCCATGCGACTGCGGTTGATGTCTGGACCCAACACCTTTAATCCAAGCCGTCTTGCATGACTCAAATAGGCAAATGGCGAGTAGAAACCGCCCCGATTGGAGATGACCGCAGCCATGAACTCCGCCGGGTAGTGATACTTTAAGAATGCAGATTTGAAGCTGACCATGGCGTAAGACGCTGAATGGGGCTTGCAAAAGGAGTAATGCTCAAAAGATTTGATCATCTCCCATATTTCGTTTGTCTGTTCGGTGTCCAGGCCCGTCTCGCGACAGCCCGCGTAAAACTTGCGGCGATAATCTCTTAAGAGCTTTTCTTTGTGCTTCTTACTCATGATCTTTCGCAGCATGTCTCCGTCTATGGCGTTAAAACCGGCCAGGGCCATGGCGACTCTGGTGACGTCCTCCTGATAGATCATCAATCCATGGGTTTCTTCCAAGACTTCATCGAGCTTGGGGTGTATGATCTTCCAATTCGGCTTGCCGCCGTCTTTAGCAACCCTTCGGTGTCGCATGACCCAGTCGTTTGCGATGCGGTTCGCGGCGGGTCTGATGATGGATGAAACGGCGGTCAGGGTTTCGTAATCGCCCATGCCCACTTTGTTGAGCAGCAATCGGGTGGCGGGCGATTCTACGTAAAAGCACCCCATCGTATCGCCCGCTGCGATGAGCTTCTGGGCCTGAGGATCTTTTATGGGGTTCAGTTTCTCATAGGAAATGGGCACGCCGTAATTTTCCTTAACCGCCGCCAGGCAGTCCCGTATCACAGCCAGGGAGCGATTTCCAAGAAAATCCAGCTTCACAAAGCCATAGTCTTCAACGCCATCCTTGTCCCAGGGCGCAACATCGTAGCCAATAGGCATAGGCCGCAGAGGACAATGCCGGGTTATCTCGTCCGGCGTGATAACCACGCCCCCGCAATGCACGCTGATATGCCTGGGATAATCTTCTAACCGCCTAGCTATTTTAAAGATGTCCGGCCAGGGCTCGGGCATCTCCGTCTTTTTACCCGCCCTGCGATCGCTGGACATCTGACGGCTCGCATCCTCCATCTCCTTCTCGCCCAAACCATAGACCTTGGCCAACTCCCTCACCGCAGATCGCGTTCGAAAACGGTTGTGATTGCAGACCATGGCGATATGACGCCCGCCATATTTTTCCCAGAGATAGTCCCGAACCCCGTCCCGCTCATCCCAGGCAAAATCTATATCGATGTCCGGCGGATCCCTGCGCCCCGGGTTCAGGAAGCGTTCAAAGAACAGGTTGTGCTCCAACGGATCCACATGGGTAATGCCCAGCGCATAGGACACAATGCTGGCGGCGGCGCTCCCGCGCCCGCAGGTAAGGGAAAAACGGCTCACCACATCCTCGATAACCAGGAAGCAGTTGGAAAACCGCTTGCGCCGAATCATGTCCAGCTCCCGATCCGCACGGCGTCGCGCAGCCTCGTTGATGCGGCCATAACGGCGAGCCATTCCAGCAAAAGTTTTATCCCGCAGCACTTTATATGTGTGATCATATTCCGAAGGCGGAAAAATGAGTCGCCCCAGCTCCGGGGCAAACTGGCAGGCCTCTACAATATCGCGGGTGGCTTCCAGCGCGTCGGGATATGCGGCGAAACGGGCCGCCATGGCCTCTCGCGAATACAGATGACTCTCGGCCGCCACTACGTCTCTTTGAGGCAATCGGCTTAATTTACTATTGGTGTCGATCGCTCGAAGCAATACATGCAAGGGCCTGGCTTTTTCCGAAATCATGTAGGCATGGCAGGTTGCCGCCATGGGAATGCCACGCTCCCTGTGCAGCTTCACCGCCGCTTCTACTTTGCCCGGACACAAGTCTATATAAAGGTCCGCGTCTGGGAAACCGGCGTCCAAAATAGCGGGCGTTTGGGTGATGATCACCAGACCTTCCTGTAAATCGTCTATATCTTGGGAGAGCCGCCAGCGAGGGTCGTGATAATGGCGGGTGAGCATTTCGCACAGGTTGTGATAACCCGTTTGGGTCTTCACCAGACAGAGCGCCTGTTCATCGCCCACAACCAGCTCGCATCCCACAACGGGCCTCATTCCAAGCTCACGACACACCTGGAGATGCTCCACCATGCCGTAAAGTCCGTTTCTGTCGGTCAGTGGAAAGACGTCTTGTCCCTGCTCAAGCAGACATTTGGCCAGAGGCTCTATGGGCGCAGTGCCCCACATCATGGAGAAGTAGCTGTGAATGTGAAGATGATAAAACACCATGATGTCCCTATCCCAATTAAACGGCCTTCTGTCTTTGGCCTGGCAACGTTCTTATGCTGTTGGCCATCGCGCCTTTGCCATACTGAATGGCCGCCGCGCCGAATCTGCGGCGCAGTTGATCCAAATGAGGCGCAATTCTGGCGGGTTTCGCGCTCTCAAACAGGCTGGGCTGCTGACGCCAGCCATGGAGACCTCTCAAGGTGAGGCTGAGATATCGCACCCTGCGTCTCCTATCGCATAAACGCTCATAATGGCGCATAATGGCTTCATGCATGGGTTGTTCTTTCTGGGTATGGGCGAACTTATAATGCCGCCTCCGCCATACATCGTCGGTGTA
>JBNKOV010000224.1:2917-7771 GCA_050294955.1 Holophagae bacterium | reverse complement strand
GGTCGCGATCAGGTAATAACAGGCAACGGCGTAATCGGTATGTGGCAGGGAAACATCGATGATTTCGGCACCGAGGTCACGATAGGTTTCAATCGCTACTTCGGTTGCCTGTTTGATGTCAGCATCCAGACCATCAATGCGTTGTTTAACCCCTGTCATGGAAGGCTTTGTTTCCAAGAGCAATCGCAGATGCGCTCTCAGTCTATCCTTCTCCCCCTGGCTTAACTTAAGGAAACTCTCGATCTGTTGTTCCAGGTGGCGTTCTTCCTCATCTGAAACCTCATCATCTGCCCAGGCTACCATGGCGCAAAGGTGGAGCAACAACGTGGCGGCTCGATAATCCGGCCCGGCAGTTTCTTGAATGTCCTCACCCTGACGGAACAAAACCACTTGATCGGCGCTAGAAAGGGGCGAACCGCCAAAACGGGGATCGGGCTCCATGCCGTAACCCAACTTTTCCAGGAAAGACACGAACTCTACCGTATCCTTCTTATTCACTTTCTCGGGATTGGGAAAAGGCCAGATTTGCAGCAGCTTCTCCCGTTCAACTTTGGGCTGAGCGCCATTTCGGGTAAGCGCAAAGAGTTGGGCTGAAATAGACTTAACCTGGGGATTGGAACAAGCCTCAATCAACACCGGCGGCAATAGGGAAAAAGCCCTCAGACTGTTCTCCTCCCCCTTATTCCTACCCAACCAGCGGCTGTAGGGCTCCAACAATTCGGTACATTCATCCACCAGAGCCTGCAACATCTTTACGGGCTTTTTCAACACCATGGGATCGGGTAGATCCTCCATTTTCAACTCCACATCGTTAAACGCGGAGGTGGCAGTGTAGCAGTAGAGATTTAGGCGAGTTTTATTTTCTTTAATCTTCATTCCCGAGGGGTGTTTCGTATTAAATTTCATAATGAAGAGTCGCTTAAACATCTCACGGGCTCTCCGGAC
The DNA here is from genome assembly GCA_050294955.1 of Holophagae bacterium. GTDB lineage: Bacteria > Acidobacteriota > Holophagae > Acanthopleuribacterales > Acanthopleuribacteraceae > JBNKOV01. Next base: position 6,826 of record JBNKOV010000224.1, on the reverse strand, counting down.
AGGGGTTCTAAGATTACAGGTATCCCCAAAAAAGGCCCACGCCAAAGCCCATTCCGCAGAAATGGCAACGCCGTCCTTCACCAATTGAGCAATGGCGGCCTGATTAAAAAGAGACCATTTTGCTTCCTCATTTAATTTGGGACCCAGTTCATACAACCTTTGCTCACTGGACATTATTTCAGCATAGTCCAGTAAATGAGTCGCATAAGTTGAAAAGCTGGATTGATGGCCATAAATTGAAAGCAGCCGCCTCACTTCGCCCATGAGTTGATGCTTTTCCTTTTTATCGACCCCTGGCTCAAAAAGCAGGCGTCTTTCCAGACCATAGAAATAAAGGAAGACATAACCTATATTAATATCGGGATGATTTTTCCCAGTGGATAACCATTCCAGATAAGTTTTCCTGGATTGAGCCGGAATCTCGGCGTAAGTAGGCCAAAAAGAAAGATTAAACCCTTCTATATCAGACCCGGATCGCGCTATGGGGAGGTTGGGATTGATAAGCGAGGGCTCCTCCCGGAATTGCTTCTTGAGTCTCTTCAGACTCTCCCCTACATACACGCATCCATCGGGAATTACGTACCCATTCACCTCAACGGATTGCCCAAGCGGCGCCCAAAAGCCAAGCTGCCGCTTTTTATTCTTGGGCTGATCCTGCTTCCGGCCAAATTCCATGAAAAGCGATTTAAGTTCGCTCTTCAGAGACACGTCAACAGGATCATCGCTTTCATCCAAGTTAAACGGGGCCTGCGTTTGAGGTTGGTTAACCACTGTAAAGGGACGTGTTTTTGCCTCATAGGGCGATTCTTTTATAGAAGGTTTCTGAAAAGAAACATGGACATAACCAACACGCTCACCATCCCTAACCTGTTTTTTCTTAGGGGATTCGCTGACAACATTAAAAACGCCGGTTTTAGGCGTGTAGGGCTCTACTTCAGGTTTGGAAGGTTTGAAAGACACTTCCACAAAGTCATCGCTTTCATCAATGGTGGTGCGTTTTTTCTTTGTCGGTTCATGAATCACATTAAATACCCCGGTCTTTGGCGTAAAGGGCTCGTCCTCTGGAAAGCTGGGATGATCCTGCAGAGCAGGCTCATCTCGTTGAACGCAATCAGAAGGCGGGACCTCTTGGACTTGCATGGGATCATCCTCTGGGAAGCTGGGATGATCCGGCAGCGGTTGGGGATTTCGGAGCGCCCTGTTTGAAGTAGTTGGCGTCCGTGGTTTGGAAACCTCATTCCTAACTTTTTGCATCCCCGGTGAAGCTGACTGACGACGCCTCTTGCGAACAGCATTCCCTAAATCCAACACGAGATGTACCGTCGTAATGATAGCAACAGAAATCATCTTGATAATTAGGGCCAGAAAATAGGAAATCGCCTTCGCTTCGGATTTTTTCACAGAACCATCCCTACCGCCATATGCGTCTACTCAATAGAATTTGCACTGAAGCATATAAATATAACAAATAAAGCCCGATACATTCACAGCCAATCTTTACTCCAGACAAAACTATTACTGCCTACCTGGTATATTCGTAAAATCCTACCAAATTGGATCATTCATGCAAAGTAAAATTTCAAAAAGAAGTAATCTGATACTATTCAGAACTCTGGGAAATTAATGAATCCAGTTGACATGGAAGCTAAAAACCCGATTGGGTTATCGCCTTCAAACAGCGCAACGCCCCACGCAAAACAAGCACTACGAATCCAATCGAAAATGAAGAAAACCATGATTTCAAGTGATCGCCTCCCCTGTGAATCCCAAGATGTTCCTTAATTTGCCTGAGAGAAGCCCTGTTAAACGAAGATCCGGTGGCGGTTACTCCAATATCTCAAATGGATCGTCTTCTAGCTCTTGCAAAAAAGAAACCAGGCGAACGCCGTCGAAATCGACCTTAATCCACCGATTGGCGTCGCCGGTTTAGCCCACAGTCTTGTCCACCACCACAAAGGCGCCGTCCAATACATCCACCTGGCCTCGTTCTATTAAGAGATATGACAACCGATCCTTAATCGGAATGGGCATCAGGGTTGGGGGAATCCTCCTCGCCGCTTTACCAGCATCAATCCGCAGCCAAAGGCCTTGCCCTTGCCAACCCCGTTGTAAAGGGTCTTGCGGAACTCATCTGGATCGGTTACCTTTAACAGGCCATGGAAATCCATAGAACTCACGGTTATTGGAGGCTTTCGTCCTTGTTTATCCGATGTCTTGTGGAAACATCGCTGGTGGTAGCCCTCTACCCTAACGGACCCTGGCGAGACCTGAAATCCATGGAGTTCGGCCTTTCGCTTCAGCCAGGCCAACCCCGCCGATTCCATTAACTCGGTTTGAGTGAATTTAGACTGCCAATCCTCTCCCAACTCTCTTTTCCGAGCCACCACCACATCGTGGCGTTTTCGTTTTCCATCAATCTTTTTTTCTACCGTTGGGTTCACCCTCATATTGAAGGATAATATTTCCCCAAACCTGATCACAGGATCGTAGTCTTTCACTCGCAACCGCCAGGGGAAGTCTCGCTCTTTAGGCCGCCTCATGGAAACCACATAGTAACAGGGCTTGCCCCGGTCCAATTCAAAGCGGTAAAGGAAGTCCCGCTTCTGCGTGGATTCGTTCTCGAAGAAGTTCCACAGAAATTGATGGGATCGGTAGGGGTCCCAATCCTTAACTTCCTGGCCACCCGCCAACAACTCTATTTTGCTGAAAAATAACTGGTTCTCACTCATGGCGTCTTCTCCTCCGGCATGAGGCCGTGGTATTGTTTCCGATCCTCGAAGATCCATCTCGACCGCGAGGTCAGACGATCCCTTCTACTGGACCTGTTCAAAATCTCCAAACCCGAGTTTTCACCCTCAAAATAGACCCGCCGCTGGTCCTGATCCTTTAAATGGTTGCTCAAGATAGGGGGAGCTGGGAATTGGCGGAAGGCCTGTTGCAGAGATGGCGCCTCAATGATTTCCGGTTTAATTGGCAGAGACGCCGCACAGGATTTTCGCCCCAAATAGAGGTGAAAACCCGGCCTGGCAAAGGCTTCCACCAAAGCCTCCAAATCGTAAAAGGCCCGTTCCCACAGGGCCACAGCGTATACCGCATCCGCTCTGTATTCTCGGGTGGAAAGAATGGTGTTCAGACCGGGTTCGGCCAACTCGTCTGCACGGGTAATCCAGACCGACTTTTTGGATGTGCTGGGTACCTGACTCGTGTGGTAATCCCGCATCATCAATCCGGGATGCAATACCCGAACCGCCATATTCAATTTGGAATGTAACTGGGCATGCGCCGAATCATCCTCCCGTGGAATCTTCAAGGCCGCAGCAACCAGACCCAGAACCCCAGACTTGGTAGGACACCCCTCGTCGCCGCGAACCTCGCCCACCGCGACGCCGCCCCAGGACTGCAAGGGTCCGTGCAGATGAAATAAAAGATATGGGTTCATGCTAGAACGCTCCTACAAAATCCAATAACCCGCTCAATTTGCCTTCCCCTTTTGCGGGATAGAATTCCAGCGAATCCTCCGGACTGGTTTCGTAACAGTTGTCCAGATTCGCCCGAACGCTTTGCAGTTTTTCCACCGCTTCTTCCAACATATTCTCTCTGTTGGCAGGATTCATAAAGGCCAGGGCCAGGGATCTGGGTTGAGCTTGTCCTTTCTCAATGCGAACAAAAGCCGCTGGACTCAATGCTGCATAGCTGTTCTGTTTTCCGCCGGGCGAGACGCGAATCACCGCTTCGGTCAACGCTTTCAAGGACCGAGCCGCCAGGTCTTCATCGCCGCCCAGATTTCGGTGTCGTGGAACAGCGGAATGCATTCCTCCACCACATCGTCATAATCCGGATGGTCCTTCAGCATGTCTTCGCTGAGGCTCCACAGGCGCTCGAACGCATTGTTGTGCAGCTTCATGCGCC
>JBNKOV010000224.1:0-2907 GCA_050294955.1 Holophagae bacterium | reverse complement strand
ATCCAAATGACCCGCGCCAGAATCTTCCATTCGGTTCAGGTCATCCACGGCAGTAAAGAAATCATCTTCCAGCTCGATGCGATTCACCGAAAAGGCATGGGAAACCTGGGCTGCTGCATCGGTGTTAAAGCCGGGATGGTCCGCAAGCATTCTGCCAAACAAGGCAATATCCGCCGCGCGATGGTCCTTGCGAAGCAGTTTTATTTCATCATTTTCCGGCGGCCGCTTTTCTTCCGCCAACTTGTGGGCTAGCGCCCTAATGGCGTCCAGCTCGCTTTGGCTGTAGTGAACCAACTGCTTGGTCTCCATTCCTTTCGATCCCTTCTCGGTTTCCACCTTGCCAAAAGCAGACACCATTTTGCTGGTCCAGGCCAGCGCGTCCTTTTCCTTAATGCCCGCTTCTTTAAAAATAGGGTTGATATATTCACTGCCAACCCGCTTTGTTCTCACGCCCAAGCTATCGGACAATTGTTCTCTAAATAAAGAAGATGTCCGCCAGGTGCGTTTCAGACATTGGGAAGAAATGCGAATACGGGTCGAGCCGCCCACTTCCGCCGTTTTGGGCCTCCCCAGATCGTCCCGGTTCAAATTAGAGGGGGGATAGAAAGTCAACACGTGATACTGAATAAATTGGGTCATGGTATCTCCTTGAAATGATGATGAAAAATTATTCTATTTCCATTTTTCTTGCGTAAAAACTATAGGCCAGATCTCGCCGTTTCTTTTCGTTCCAGAAACAGACCACTTCTGTTAATCCATCTACATTTACGCAGCCTTTCACCAGTTTCAGGCTGCGCAGCATGGACTCGAAAAAACCTTGATCAATATGTTGGTGACTCAACAGCCGCCGGAACCGCAACTTGCTCAAGCCCCCACTGCCGTCAGATCCCCCAGCAAGCGTAACCGCCAGTTTTTGACTCGTATGCTCCCTGACATGGGCCAGCAACACCGCCAGAGTTTGTAATTCGACGCCATGGGCGCTCACCCACCCGGATGGTGTATTCTGGATCAAGCTTTGCCTGAGTTCGTGGAATCCGTCCTGGAAAGCAGCGTCCAAGGGTGTTCTGCAACGCCTGAGACCAGCGCGTTGGCCCCGTCTATTCACGCCCTTATCTTCATTTTTCCCCTGAAGAGAGCGCCACCACCGCCTCACGACAGGTTTTAATTCATTCAATTCACTCATGATTTCCCTCCTGTTGGGGTCGCTTTAATAATTGGATCCAGCCCCACCTGCGCCCTGAACTTCTTTCCGCTGGGAGACGTGAATCGAGCCAGATTTGTTCGCGCTGTAACAGTTCGCTCTGGGTCAATCACTTCGAGAGGACGAATCTCAGTTAACTTATCGAACAGGTCAAGGGCCGCCTTTTGTAGGTCTTTAAGCCATTGCTCTCTAACCTCCGAACCCTCTTCGGGATGATTGGCCAGGCGTTCAATTAAGGTAAGAAAGCGGGGTTCGGTAGACTCCCAAAAGCGAGCGTCTACAAAAGACACATCGCCTTTTACTTTAACGCCTTCCCTCGTGATTCCCGCCTTGTACTGTTTACTCAGAATTGCCACCGTAAAAAGAGCCGCATGAATAAGGTCCTTGACTGCCGTTTCATAATTTACCCGATGGATCTCCCCTTCCGGACCAAGCCCTTTGGAACCGCCAAAAATAACAGGCATGGTTCGATCCACCCAGGAACGGGCCTTGGCGTTGTCCATGTCGTAACCAAACACCCAAATCCGCGGCATATTGCCCTCGCTATTCCCGTCATGGGCCGCTGGTCCCACCCTGTCCCTAAAGGACTGGATAATAGCGGCTGGCTCCCTGGTGTTTTTCCCACCTTCTCTAAACGCCAGACCCAGCCATTGATGGTAAGCCACCACCTCTGATTGACCATGTACGGGCAACAGTTGGCCCGTTTTATCCAGATAATGGGGTGAAAGGGGATGGACCCAGCGCTCATAATTGTTCCCATAATTTTTGGTTTCATAACCCGTAAAGAAACAAGCCCCCTGTTCACCCGAAAGATCGCACACACCGGGTTCCATGATTGGCTCAGCGAGTCGAATTCGCCTCGGCATAGCCCAATAAACGGTGAAAGGATGGTGGTTCACTGGAGTGATGACGGCATTTTTCTCACTGGTTATGGTTGGCTTTAGCCAGGGTAAAAATTCCTCAGGCTTTCTGTTGTCCCATTCACCATAGCTCCGCGGGAATTGGGTTTTGTCCAATACAGCCAACCATAGGGTTTCCCAAAGGGTTTTTCTTTGAATCAGAGTGGTTAAAGGTCCGCCGCCGCGCAGCGATGTTCTGTGTCCAACTCCACCGCTGGGCGCGTTTGTTTGGAGACAGAACAGCGCCATGGCAGTCGCCATGGGCGACAGTTTTTCCACCTTGCCTCTTTTAATAAAATGATCCGTATTATTTTTCAACGTGTTCCCGCCTGGCGCGTCGATTAAAAGCCCGCCAATATCTTTATTGGGAACAAGCCCCTGTAACTCCAAATCCTGCATAAAACGGGGACCCTCTCCCATGAGATTAAAATGGGGAGCAAAAGGCAGAAACGCCTCTTTCAAAGAATCTGGGTCGGGCGCCTTCCTAAAAATTTTCTGCCAGGCTTGAAGGGATTCCGGCATGAGGGCGGTTTGCAAAAGCCCAATGGCGAATTGAACAAGGGCCGCATCAAAATCGGCCCGAGGCGCCCGGAACGCGGTAATAGGATTGTTCGCGAGATTGTCCGTGATTTGCCAGATGGCAATATTCTCCACGGTCCCGTCCTGACGCTGGATGGGAAAACAATGGTCGGTTATCAGGTTGAGCATGGATACACCTCAAATTTATTTGCGGAAAAAGGAAACGATAGCCTGGATCAATGAACCTTGAACAATACCCCAAAGGAAAGAGTTCTTTTCGGTCTTTGA
>JBNKOV010000223.1:0-7824 GCA_050294955.1 Holophagae bacterium | reverse complement strand
GAAGAGAAGAAGAAGGAAGCCAAAGAGGACAAGAAAGCTTCCAAAGAAGACAAGAAGGTGACCAAAGAAGAAAAGAAGGAAGAAGAGAAAGAAGAAAAGGAAGACAAGAAAGACAAGAAAGAGAAAGAAGAAAAGAAAGAAAAGGAAGACGACGCCAAGTTGACAATCGACAAGCTCGAGAAGATGAGCAGCGAAGACTTCCTCGCCCTGGGTGAAGAAGCCATTGCGGCTTTCATGAAGGAAAACAACGTACCGCCTCAGTACTCCGCTGAAACAGTGATGGGCATGGTTAAGAGCGGTCAGGTCAATCCTGAGAAAATCGCTGGGATCATGAAGGAAATGGGCGCTGGCGGCGGTAAGGACAAGAAGTCCAAAGGCCCCGACGATCTTCAGGTATTTGTTGAAACCCATGCGCCTTGGGCCAAGGTAGACTGGACGCCGGTCGAGTTGAAAGACGGAACCAAAGCGGAAGTGGGCGGCATCGACCCCTTCATTAAGTTCAATCCGCCTCACGACCTGTTGGCGAAACCCATGGAAGTGCATACTCAAACGGTTATGGAAATGAGCGATCACCTCGCCGAAGTGGTGATTCTCAAGTCCGATATCAAAGACCTGGGTTCCGGCGTCTACAGCTTGCAGGTAACCGTAGGCAATAAGGGCACGCTTTCCACCCATACTTCCATGGCCAAAAAGTCGCGGGTGCATCTTCCCGTGAGATTGGGTCTGGTGGAGAATGCCGACGTAGAAATTCTCCAAGGTCCCAAATGGGCGACTTCCGATCAACTGAACGGCAGAACAAGCAACTTTACCGGCAAATGGCTGGTGAGGGTGAAGAAGGGCGCGGCGCTTCAGGTGAAGGCCTTGTCCGACAACGCCGGATCGGTTATCGACACGCTTAAGATTGGGAGGAAGTAATAATGCAGGTACGTAATTTGATCATCATCTTGCTGGTCTTCGCTTCCATGTTCACCGTTGCAGGCGAGCCTCTGAAGCCGAAAAAGACCCCTCCGGATCCTCATTTCAACCGGTTGAATCACAACAGCAAAATCATTGAGTATCTTGAGGGTTATGCTGCTTCCTATCCCGATTGGGTGAAGCTTGAGTCCATTGGCAAGACCACCCTGGGCGCAGATACCCTGCTCATGACCATCAACAATCCGGCGACAGGGAAACCCGAAGACAAGCCCGCCTTCTATATCGACGGCGCGATTCACGCCAACGAAGCGCAAGGCACGGAGACGGTGCTGTATGTCATCAACTTCATGTTGAAGAACTACGGAACCCTGGATCAGGTGACCGAAACCATGGATCGGGCAGTGTTCTACTTTATACCCATGGTCAGCGCAGACTCGCGCGCCAAATGGTTCGACGAACCCGCGACGCCCCATTATCCCAGAACCGTCCAGGTCTCGGTTGACGACGACCGTGACGGCGCGATGGATGAGGATGGTTTCGACGACTTGAACGGCGATGGCTTCATCACCATGATGCGGAAAAAGGTTGAAATGGGCAAGGGCAACTATCGCCTGCATCCCAAGGATTCCCGTCTGCTGGTTCCCATTGAAGCGGATGAAATGGGCGACTACGTCATGCTCGGCAGCGAAGGCTTCGACAACGACGGCGACGGCCGGATTAATGAAGACTCCATTGGCTATATCGATCCCAACCGTTCTTGGGGTTTTAACTGGCAGCCTCGTTATGTGCAGGCTGGCGCATGTGAGTATCCGCTTCAAATCCCCGAAACCCGCAACATCGCCATGTGGGCGTTGGGCAAACCCAATATTGCCGCCATTCAGAGTTTTCACAACTTTGGACGTATGATCCTGCGCGGTCCGGGCGCCAAAAACGAAAAGCCCTTTCCTCCTGAGGACGTTGCTGTTCTGGAGTACCTGGGCAAGGAAGGCGAGAAGATGATGCCCGGATACACCTACATGATTTCATGGAAGGATCTCTACACCGTTTACGGCGGCACTACGGAGCATTTCTATGGCATTCACGGCGCTTTGAGCTTCACCAACGAGCTGAACGGCACCCAGCAGGATTTCGACGGCGACGGGGAAGTCAGCCAGGAAGAGAAGATGAAATTCAATGATCGACTCACCTTGGGCCGGATGTTCGTGGACTGGAAGCCTTTCAAGCATCCCCAATATGGCGACATCGAAATTGGCGGCTACCGCTATGACACCGAGCGAACGCCCGAAGGGTTCCTTCTGGAAGAAGACTGTCACCGCAACACCGCCTTTGTCATGATGCACGCCTACCATCTGCCCAAGCTCTCCTTTGGCGCTCCCAAGGTGGAAAAGCTGGACCGCAATCTGTACAAGGTCTACGTGCCTGTGAAAAACGAGCGCGCCATGGCTTCCATGTCGGCCAAAGCGGCGGGTGAGAAATTGCACCGCGCCGATATCGCCACAGTGAAGGGCGCTCGGGTGGTCAGCAGCGGCGTGGTGACCGATGAGTACCAGGACAAAATCAACCTCCAGGAACATCGTCCCGGTCGCCTCATGGTGAACGGCGGGGTTTCTGGATTCTCCGTAAAAACCCTGTTCTTCCTGGTTGAAGGCCGCGGCAGCATTACCGTCGAGTACGATAGTGTGAAGGGCGGCAAGCTGAAGACCAACGTTGAACTGAATTAATCGGAACGGCCCGCGTCATTTTGGCGCGGGACCGTCCTCTAATTAAGAAGCAGACGCGCAAAATCGGCGTCTGGGCGGGAGACGGCCCCTTGGGGTGGTCTCCTGTTTGATTTTTTTTCAGGCGAGCTCGCTCGCAAATGCAAGGCTTTCCTCTCGTTTCGGGAATATGGAAAGCCTTTTTCGCATTTTCTATTTGTAGCGGAATGTTTGGCTGATACCGGGCAATGGGTTGGCGTCAAAGGCTTTTTTACAAATGCTGGTCGGCTCTAACCAGGCATGGATGAAAAATCAGTTCCCAAACTGGTCAATCCAAGTAACAAAATAAGCCCGGCTTAGGTATGATTAAGGTAGATAGGCATGGAAATTGCCTCTGTGAAAGCCCGTTAGGAGGGTCCATTGCTCAGAAGGCTCATTGTCACATTACTGTTTCTCACAAGTTTCTCTCAACTCATAGCTCAAAATTACGCGGATGATCTGCTTGAAGATTACGCCCGCCAGGTCCAATCTCAACAGGCTTCTCCTGTGGAACGCCTGCTGTTGGCCGAAAATATTTATTTTCTTTCCCATGAGTCCAGTCGCCAGGATGAGATTGCAGCGTTGCTGCGACAGCTTTATGAAGGCGCATCCCATCAGGAGCTGAAGGCGGAAATCGGCTTTTTTCTCACACAACACCTCAGACAATTGGGCAAGCTAGACCAGTTGGCCGCCCTAACCCGAGATTTGGGTTATGTCGCGGAATGGCAGGTTTTGGGGCCTCTGGCGCCCAATCGTAAGATCCAAATTAAATATTACATTGGCCGTTCAAGCGTGAAGGGCCTGGATCGCGAAATCTCTCCCGTCAAGATTCGAGCTTACGGAGAGTCTGATTTTCTGAGCGAAGGCCTGGGTCATTTCGGTTATTTTAGCGCCAATCAGGCGATTTACCCCAATCAACTGGCGGGCGGTCTGTTCACCACCTGGTTCCACGCGCCCAGCAAAGGCGTTTACCGCTTTTCTCTTGGATGGAGCCATTATGCTTCGGTTTGGATAAACCGCACGCGTATTTTCGAAGGCCAGGAACGACAAGAGCCCCACCCCGAACAAATGTCTAAAACCTTCAGGTTGAAGAAGGGCTGGCATCGTCTCACTCTGTATATTGAGTCGGAATCTGAAGAGCCCAATCTGGGTTTCTTCGCCCGGTTGACCGATGAAAACGGGAAACCCCTTGAAGTGATGGCCGACAACCGCAAGAAACTGCCCAAGAAAAAGCCCGACATGTTGGCGGGCGAGCCAACTCTTTTAAAGGAAGCCGAAGCCCATTCCTCCAATGCGCTGGCCATCCTGTTGCTGCACAAGGAATATAAGTTTCACGCCGTTCACGGCAGCCCCAAGGACATTCTGAGCAAGGCCTTTGCCGAAAAGCCAACCCGAGACGTAACAGACCGGTTACTGCCCCTTACTGAGGACGCCAACGAGCGGCTTCAAATTCTGCGCACCTTCTCAAGCGCCATCCCCGAAGGCGGGGCTCACAGCCTGGATCGGGCCTGGGTTTTTACTGAGCTTGGCCAGCTCGCACTGGACCAGGGACGTTTTTGGGAAGCCAGAAATTACTCGGACAGAGCTCGCGCCAGTTATCCCGACTATTGGCCCGCTTCGGTCCTGCAATCCAATGTATTTTCCGCTTTGGGTCTCTACGGCGAAGCGCTTCGGGTAACTTCCGATCTGTCTGAAAAATATCCCAATGTGCCCTGGCTGACCATGGATCTCAGCGATCTTTACTGGTCTATGGGTTTCTCTCGTGAGAGTGAAGAGCAGACCGACCGCATCCTGAGCATTCGAACCGGAACTGCCAAATTCTCCGAGCGCAAGATCTCCATGTTGAAGAGCCGAGGCGATCTCGAAGGGTTGGATGCTTTTTATGCAACCATGTTGGGGAACTCCCCCTATTCAGTGAACCTGATCTTAAACTACGCTCAGTTCTTAATCGCCAACGAGAAGTTGGACAAGGCGGATAAGATTTTGAGCGGCGCACTGGCTCAAATGCCTGAGAACCCTTTCCTTCTGGAAGGAATGGGCGAATTGCGCCTCACTCAATCCCGACCCGACGCCACGGCATATTTCGAAAAGTCCCTAGCCCTGCGGCCTCAAAACCCGAAGTTGGAGAAACGGCTGGCCTTCAGCAAAACTGAGGACGCTGGTTTCTACACGCCTTATCGTATGGAAGAGGCGCCCGATGTGCCTGTTATGGAAGTGACCCCCATTGTCATTAATTACGACAACACCGTCACCAAGGTGGCTTCCAATGGGCAATCCTCGGTATACCATCAGTTGGAATACGAGATCATGAATGACCGAGGCTCCCAAGAGTTGCCGGGCTACTCCTTCAGTTACGCGCCTCTGCGTCAGACCGGAGAAATCATTCGGGCCGAACTTATTCGAGGCGATCAGGTGATTCCCCTTACTCGTTATGGCAAGAGCCGCATCAGCGACCCGGCCTATCGGATGTACTACGATCTGGTGGCCTATCAGATCGCATTCCCCAGCTTGGAGCCTGGTGATCGCATTCAGTTGGAGTATCGCATCGATGATGTGGATCACACCAATATCTTCGGTGACTATTTCGGCGATCTCCAGTACTTTTCGGAGAGTTATCCGGTTAAGCGCAAATCCTACACGCTCATCATGCCGGAGGACCGCAAGGTTTACTACCACGTAGAAAAGATGCAGCCCAAGTTCACCCAGCGTCTGGTGGATGGGAATCAGGTCTACACTTGGACCATGGACCAGATTTCGTCCTACGAAACCGAAAGCCGCATGCCGGGCCTTTTGGGTTATCTGCCCTATATCGGCGTATCCACCTTCGACAACTGGCAGACCATGGCGGCCTGGTACAAAAAACTCATCGAGAACCAGCTCATTCTGGACCACGAGACCAAGGCCATTGTGGCCGATCTCACCAAGGGCGTATCCGACCCCATGGAGATCGTGAAGAGAATCCACGAATTTGTGATCACTCATACTCGCTACGTGGCTCTAGAGTTTGGGATTCACGGCTACAAGCCCTATCAGGTGAATCAGGTATGCTCTCGACAGTTTGGCGACTGCAAAGACAAGGCCTCTCTCATTGTGGCCATGTTGCGGGAAGCGGGCATCGAGGCGTCTGTGGTGATCACCCGAACGTCCGACAGGGGAGAGGTAAGCACCTACCCCGCCATGCTCTCCTACTTTAATCACGCTATTGTCTATGTGCCCGAATTCAAACTGTTTCTGGACGGAACCGCCGAGTTCAGCGGCATTAACGAGTTGCCCGAAATGGATCAGGGCGCTTTGGTTCTGATTGTGGATAAAGACGGAAACGGCGAGCTGACTAAAACGCCCATTTTGAAGAACAACCATCAAAGCTATGCATTGGAGATGGCTGTAAAACCAGACGGCGGCGCCGAAATAAGCGGTCGGCTCTCCTATGAGGGCAAATTGAACCCTGAACTGCGACAATACCTGTCCATCGACGCTAAGCTAAACGAGAATGTGGAAAAAATCCTGGGCGATCTCGTTCCTGGTCTTGCTGTGACCAGCGCGGATCGCGAAGGGCTGGGTTTGAACGATCCCATTACCCTGAAGTTCAAGGGCGTTTCCGATCGCCTTTTCCAAAAGGCCAACGGCGGCATGAAGTTGCCTTTAACCATTCTCAGCGATCAGTTGACCCAAACCTATGCAGCCAACGCGAAGCGCAAATATCCCATAGAGGTGGGATCGCCCAGCACCCGATCCATTGAAGTGCTGGTGGACGCGCCCGATGGCTACACCATTGCAGACATCCCCGACGCCCTGGAAGCGGAAGACGACAATTTTGGCGTGCGCATTTCTGTGGATCGCATCCAGCCCAAACAATGCAGGGTGAATTACCAGCTTACCTTTAAAACCCCGCGCATTGAGCCCGACGACTATGAATCCTTGAGATCCATCATGCAGGCCCACGACCGGGTTCTGGATCTTTCCATCAATTTTGTGGCCCAATAAAGGAGAAGTTTCATGAGCAGGTACGCATTTCTCATTGTCTTTTTGTCCATTCCTCTCATGGCCTCGTCCGACAGGGCCTGGTCTGAACTGCTTCGGTTCAACCGCTTCGAAGAAGCCCGCACGCTATTTGAAAGCGAGGGCTTGAATGACGACCTGACCCGCATTGGCTGGTTCCTCACCTTTTCCGGGAACGGACCCAATGAGGCGTTGCATCAGGCGGCGCTTCGCATTATGAAGGACTACCCCGAATCGGGATCCGCCGAGTTTGTGCTGAAGTGGGTCGAACCCTTCCGGGAGTGTTTTAGCGATTGGGTGAAGGAAGCGACAGACGCCATGGCGGGTCGTCAACCGGAAAACCCCGAGCTTAAAATTCTCTATTCCAACTACTTGCGGTTGCAAGCACGCTTCAGTGAGGAGGTTCCCGACTTTACGGGCATTTCCCAAGACGCGGGTTACATTACCAACTGGCTCTTTTCAGAGCGCTTTGGCGCCTATCCCACCCCGGCCTTTGAGCTGACTTGGGATGCGGAGAAGCCGGAATACTGGGTTTCTGGCATTCAACATCAGAGCAGGACCGGGGTTATTATCCCGCCCAAATCTCTTGGGGGCGCGGGCGTGCTCTACGCCTTCTCCCAGTTCAAGAACCCTGTGGACCAAGATGTGTTGCTGCGTATTTTCAGTTATCAAAACGCCTCCTTGTTTGTAGACGGTAAACTGGTGCGCACCCTTCCCAGCCTGGAAGAAATCTCTGGGAACATCACCTACCTGAAATTGCCATTGAGCGCCGGGGTTCACGAGGTCATGATCAAGACCACTCAAACCCGGGAGACCAATGGGCAATTCGCATTGCAGGTAACCGCGCCTCAGGCGCCTGAATTCATGACGCCGGGAACGCCAACCCATGCACTTTCCGGGGAGATGGCAAATGTAGAGGAGCCAGAAGCTGGACTGGCTGAAATCATTGCGGATTCCAAGAGCGATGCGGCGCGTTTCATTCGCGCCTATCTTGCTCTGCAAAATAAAGATAGACAAACTGCTCACCACATCCTCTCCTCCCTTTTTTCGGCTCAGTCGGAGAGCATTCTCATTGGTGAAATGATTGCCATCCTTTATCTGGACGGGTTGCCTTATCTACCTCAGGAGGAACAGCTTGGCCAAGCCTACCAGATTATGATGGGTCTTGTTCAAA
>JBNKOV010000222.1:0-7832 GCA_050294955.1 Holophagae bacterium | reverse complement strand
TAGGAATTTCATTATCTCCACCTGGAGAACTAGATCCAGTGAAGTTAGCAGTTCATCACAGATGAGGATGTCTGGCTCGGCGGCGATGGCCCGCAGCAGATTTAATCGCTGAATTTCGCCCAGTGAGAAGGTTCCGGGTTTCTTGTTCAGGTTTACGGCGTCAAGACGCAAGGCCTTGAGGTAGGTGGTTAATTCAGGGGTTCTGGCGCCGTAGGCTCGCTTCAACTGGTCCGCTACGGTGAGCGCGGGATTGAGGGCCTTGGATCCGTACTGGTAGACGTATTGAATGTTGCGTCTGGTTTGCGGATCCCGTTTTCTAAGAGATGGTTCCAGTGTTTTACCTCTGTGAAGGATCTGCCCGGAATCGGGAATGGCGAGGCCTGCGATCATCTTGGCGAGCGATGTTTTTCCCGCGCCTGACGGGCCTATGAACCACCACCATTCTCCTTCCAGGGCTCGCCAGGAGAATTGCCGAAAAATAACGCGCTCTCCAAAACTCAGGGCGAGATTTTGGACTTCAATGGCGGGTTGACCCATGGAATGGGTTTCCACGTCGGGAAGGGGATCGGCTTTATAGGTTGCGATGAGAGCGGCGTGGCTGGGGTGGTTGGTTTGGGAAAAGAACGCGTCGCGAGAGCCGTTAAAGGCAATCTCGCCATTATGAAACAGCAAAACCCGGTCGGCCCATGTCTCGATTAATTTCATTTGGTGGGTTACGAAGATCAGAGTCATGTCGCCCTTATGCTTAAGCAACAATTCCCAGAGTCGGGCCTCATTGTCGGCGTCCAGTGAGGCGGCGGGCTCGTCGCAGACCAGGATACTGGGTTTCTTGGTAAGCGTTAGGGCCACCATGATGCGCTGGCGTTCGCCGCCGGAGAAGGCCCCGGGTTTGCGGGTGAGCATATCCTCGGAATTCAGGTCCAGATCCCGAAGCAGGTTTATGGCTCGGTCTCGCCATTGAGGGGCAGGGTCTACTTCGCGAAAATGCCCGGTCAGGCTCAGTCCAGGCGTCAGACCCTGGCTCGGGTCCTGGATGATGAGCAGATGGCCTCTGCTTGGGTGGAGCACAGGGGGTATGGAGACGTTGGACCAGCCGAAAAGGGTTTTTAGAAAAAGACTTTTCCCTGCGCCAGAGGGGCCGGTAATGGCCAGGATCGCGCCGTTGGGGATAGTGAGTTTCGGCGTATTCAGCAGGGATTTTCCCTGGTGGTTGTTGATGGCGATGGGTGGAATGTGAATGGGGTTTTGATCCATAGAGGAGGACTCAAGCGCGGGTTGCGACCCGCGCTTAGGGGTTGTGAAATCTACAGCTCGGGGAGCGTGTAGGTTCGACCTTTGTTTTGTTCCTTCAGCCAGTCCACCAGTGGCTGGTAGTAGGCGACCATGGCGGCTGCGCTCACTTCCTGACCCAATTCATCTCGCATGACCTGGCGCCAATCCTTCACCGATCCGGTTTTCAGAATACCGGTGAGGAATGCACCAACCTGTTTGTTTCCAAAGTAGTTGGTTTGACGCATATCCTGCTTCAGGATGTTCTTGGAAATATGGTCGTGGAGCTGGAAAAGGATGATATAGGACATGGCGTAGTCGTAGTACTGGGCCGCGTCATCGTTGATATGGGTCTTGGTGGCTGCGTCGCAGTAGCGCTCATCTCTGGGAGAGGGCGGTGCAATGCCCTGGAATTTCGCCGCATATTCCCACCAGCGCTTGTTGTACTGGTCTTTGCTGAGATGATTGGCGTAGAGATCCCGCTCGAAGTGGCTCATGGTGCCAGCAGAGAAAGGCATAAAGACCACGTTTGCCAGAGCTTCCTTGAACAGGGCCTGCATGTCGTCGGTTTTGGCTTCGGCTGAAATCAAGCCCAGACCTTGGAGGAAGGGTTTGTGCATAGACGCCATGCCCATAAGGCTGCCCACCCCTTCGTGAAAGGCGCGATTGGCGCCGCCGCGAAGCAGAGGCGGCACGTCTGGGTTGGTGTAGCAGAGGTAATAGTAGATATGGCCCAATTCATGATGGGTGGTTTCGTACCAGCGCGAGTTGGGCTCTACGCTCATGAGGCTTCGAACATCGCGGTTCAGGTCCATATGCCATGCAGATGCGTGGGTATTCTTTTTATAACCCGCGTCGGGCGCCACGGGGTAGAGAGAGGACTTCTCGTAAAAGCTTTGGGGAAGCTGTTCAAAGCCAAGGCTTACATAGAACCGCTCAGCCTGTTCCACCAGCCATTCTGCGCCCTTCTCCTCCAGGATGCCGTCCAGATCGATGCCTTCCACGTCCACAAGATTCGACCAATCCTGACCCCAGCGGTTGGGCAGCCAGTGAGCTGGGAGCAGATCGGGAACCTCAGCGCCGTATTTCTCGGCCAGCTCGTAGCGAGCCCAGGTGTGCAGTTCCCGGTAAAGGGGCCGCAACTCGACCATGAACTGGTGCATCATGTCCATCATTTCCTGGGTGGTCATGCCGTATTCGGAGACTTGATAGTGAAAATAGTCCTGATAATCCAGAGCTTGCACTGTTTTGTTGCGCAGATCGACCAGGTTGGCCAGGCCGTCTTTTAAATCAATACCCACCTCTTTTGAGGCTTCCCAGAAGGCCAGACGCTCTTCCAGGTCATTGGAATCGGAAAGGGCTTGGTCGATTTGGTTGGGCGTAACTTCTTTGTCGTCTATCTTAAAGCTGTAGCCGAAGAGCTTGGTGACCTGTTCGGTTTCAGCGGCAATCCGTTCCTTCACCAGATCGGGAACCGTTTGCGGGTTGTTGCCCGCTTTGTAGAGAATAGCCTCCAACTGTTTAACTTGGAGTTCGGTGAGCTGATCCTTATGGGTCAAAAATTCGCGGGTTTTTTCGATAACCTGCTCGGAGCCCGTGTAGCGGGAAAAGGCCTCGTTGGCGACATTCGTTATGCGGTCGATGGTCTCCACGCCGTCTATGATGAGCGTGTTGGAGGCCCATTGCGCTTCGGCTGAAACCGCAACAAGATCAACATAACCATCTGTGTAACTGTCTAAAAAACTCTGAACCTCTTCTCCTATATTCCGTTGAGGGGCCTGAGGCGCGCATCCGGCCAAAACCGCCAGGGCGGTTATCATGGTTAATATCCATCGATACATGAAGAAACCTCCTAATTTCAATTGACCCCGCTGTGAGGCTGTGGGACGGCCTATTATAGCACCGGGCGGCCTGGATTGACGATAATTGAGCAGGGCCAGACCAAACCCCGGTCATGAATGGGATGACCGAAAGGATAAAGCCATTGTGTAACAGCTCTTTAAAAAAAGCCGTTACCATGGGATTCTGCTTGAGAAAGGCCCACTGATGTGTTAGGTATAGAGTACTGGGTAGTACTGCTGAGAATCGTCGAATTAATTTGAATGCACATCCAAGGAGATGCCTCATGTCTGATGATAATAACATCACGCCAAATCCACCACCACCGCCGCCACCTTCTGGCGGCCCGCCTCCGCCTCCTCCATCGGACCCAACACCGCCGCCGCCTCCTGCGGGCGGACCACCGCCTCCGCCTCCCGCTGGCGGCCCGCCGCCACCTTCAAGTTCGGGCTCTTCTGGGGACAAAAACACCGTCATGTTGGTGCTGTCCTACATCTGGCTGCTGGCGCTCATCCCGTTCCTGGTAGAGAAGAATGATCGCGAGGTTCAGTGGAACTCCAAGAACGGACTGATCTTATTCGCCGCCGAGTTCGTCTGCTGGATTGTGGTGACCGTGATCAATTTCATTCCTGTTATTGGAACCATCGTCGGTTGCTTGGGGTCGATCGTTCTCTTTTTTGGATCCATCATATTGCGGATCATGGCTATTATGAAGGCTGTCAAAGGAGAGCGCATGCTCATCCCGGTCGTATCCGACTATGTGGAAAAGATCTAAGAAGTTCAGGCCCGGCAGAAAGACTCTTCTTCTGTCGGGCTTCATCGCCCTGTTTTTCCTGGCCGGCGGCGCAACCCTGCTCTTGAATATGGAAACGGGCGCTATTCGCCTGTACCGCAAATTTGCCTCCCCTCGCATTGGGGCAGTAGCCACCTGTCGTTATGAAACCAGTTGTTCGGCCTACGGCCTGAAGGTCCTGTTGGACGACGGATTTTGGATGGGAAACCTGAAATTGGGGAAACGTCTGTTTTGCTGTTCTCCCATGGGCTGGGCCTATGAAAAAGCCTCGGGAGAGAAGCTCTATCCCCACCGCCAACTGCCCGAACCGGGTCCCGGTTTGGAGGGTAATTGACTGGCAAATCTCTTTTGATCCAAGATATTGCAACATGACGGCATAAATATATTGCTCCGAAGGGCCTGATTGGTGTAGGGTTTCCCGGGGAGTTCGGGTATAATCGCCTGGGAAGGTATGAACATGGAAATGGTAATTCGGAAGAAAGAACAAGCGTCAATCCTAAAAATTTCGGGGGATGTGAACATCCGCACCGCGCCTCGGCTGCACGATCAGACCAGGAAAATGACCGCAGCCGCGCCAAAGCGGATCATTGTGGACCTCGAAGAGGTGGAGTATATGGACTCCTCCGGCGTGGGCGTGCTGGTAACCAGCATGAAGCACGCGAATCAGGCCAACATTCCTTTTGGTTTGGCCCATGTGAACGAGCGGGTTCATTCCATTTTGAAGTTGACGCGGCTCACCTCCATTTTCCAGATTTTTCCCGATGTGGCGTCTGCGATAGAGGGGCTCCAATCGGTTGAGGGCGCATAATTTAATCATTTCAATGAGGCGGTCATGAATTTTGTCGCCCGGTTGGGTAGGAAGGGAAATCTATTTTTCAGTCACGTGGCCTCCATCGCCACCCTTTCCAAACAGACCCTGTACTGGACGTTCATTGCGCCGTTTCATCGAAAGGCCTACACCTATAAGGAAGTCGTTTTTCAGATGAATCGGGTGGGCCTGCAATCTTTTTGCATTGTAGCTCTTACCTCGTTTCTCATTGGCGTCATACTCACCCTTCAGTCCGCCTACGTGGCCGAGCCCTATGGGCAGATGGAGATGGTGCCCGGGGCTGTGGCGGTCAGCCTGGTGCGGGAAATAGCGCCCTTAATGGTGGCTATTGTCATTACGGGCAGGGTGGGCGCGGCCTATGCGGCTGAGTTGGGGGCTCAGAAGGTTTCGGACGAAATCACGGCCCTGGAGTGCATGGCCATCCATCCCGTGGGGTTTCTGATCGCGCCCAGGTTCCTGGCTTTAATGGTCATGTTGCCTGCGCTCACGGTTTATGGAAACGCGGTGGGCATTTTTGGCGGATATGTCATTGGCGTCACCAACTATGGCCTGGCGCGGGAAACCTATATGGACGCCACCTTCACCTTTGTAGTGGTTCAGGATATTTTAAGCGGCCTGATGAAATCCATTGTTTTTGCTTTTATTATTTGCATGGTAGGATGTTATAAGGGGTTTACAGTCCGAGGCGGATCAACCGGCGTGGGCAAGGCGACCATGGAGGCCGTGGTTGTGAGTCTGGTCTTGATTATTGCTGGAGACGCCCTATTCACAGCCATTACCTTGCAATATTGGTAGATAGATTATGACCCAACCCAACCGAATTCTTGAAGTGCGCGATCTCTTGAAGGAGTACCCAGGCAAGCGGGTGCTGAACGGGGTGGGTTTCCATGCGGACAGAGGCGAGGTTTTGGTGATCATGGGTGGATCTGGCGCGGGCAAGTCTACTATTTTTAGATGCATCATTGGCGCTACTCCCATCACGTCTGGCCGCGTGATTATTGATGGCGACGACATAACTCAGGTTCCAAAACGGCAATGCGATGAGATTCGCAAGAAATATGGCGTTGCCTTTCAAAGCGGCGCTTTGTTTAACTCCCTGACCATAGGCGACAACGTAGCGCTGCCTCTGCGATACCACACCGATTTGGAAGAAGAGATCATCAAGGTGATGGTGAAGATCAAGCTGGAGCAGGTGGGCTTGCGGGACGCCGAAGATCTCTTGCCAGCCCAGATATCTGGAGGAATGCAGAAGCGGGCCGCCTTTGCGCGGGCCATGGCTTTGGATCCTCAGATCGTCTTTTTCGACGAGCCTTCTGCGGGCCTGGACCCCATCGCCATTGCGGTGGTGGACGAGTTGATTAAAGAGTTTTCCAAGAAGATGGGCATGACCTGCGTGGTCATCACCCACGAGTTGACCTCGGCCTTTCGCATTGCCGACCGGATTGTGATGCTCCATCAGGGGAAGATTGTTCGAGAGGGAACTGCCGAGGAAATTAAGAATTCATCGGATCCGCTGGTGAAGCAATTCATTAACGGCAACCCGGACGGACCCATCCCCAGAACCATGAGCCGAAAAGACTACGTAACCGATATTCTGGAGGCCTGATGGAAGTTTTCAGACACGACGTCAAGACCGGACTGTTCCTCCTCATTGCATTGGGTTTATTTTGTTTCGGCGTATTTGAAGCGGGCGGCTTTCTGGAGCGACTGAGGCCGGGCAGGCAAATAACCATTGTTGTGGAAAACGCGCTGCGCGTCACGCCTGGGGTTGAAGTGGTGTATCTGGGCAAGAAGGTGGGCGCCGTGTCGGCCATCGATTTTTCTGAACAGGGCGACAAGGTCCATATTATATGTTCGGTGGATCCCGAGATGAAGATCTTCAGCGGAACCATGGCACGGATCGAGGACAAGAGCGCGCTGGGCGGGAAGTTGATCGAGCTGTATCCGCCTCAGACGGATAAAGATACATGGGCGCTTCTGGGCGAGAACGAGAGTATTGAAGGGATGCCCGCCAGCAGTCTCTCGGCCTTGATCTCCAACTTAAACGAGACCGTGTCCCAGTTGAGAGTGAGCGCGGATACCTTATTAGACAAGGCCGGCGGTCTGTTGGAGGAGTTGGATCTGGCGGTGTCCAACACGGCCAAACGATTCAAGCGCCTGAGTGATCTCGCGCCGGTTATCAACGAGACCTTGGTTGAGTACCAGGCGTTGGCGACCAGTCTCAACTCTCAGGTCGAGACATTGGGCGGCAAATTGGACGGTGGATTAGATAATATCCTTCCCGCAACTCGTGAGACCATAGAGGAATATAAGAAACTGGCGGTGAAGCTTGAGGAAGAAATCGGGGCGTTAAAAAGCGAGCTTTCCGCTACCCTTAACAAGACCAACAGCCTCATGGGCAGCACCGAGCAGGTGGTGTTGGACAACCGCGAGGAGCTGAGCCGAACCCTTCAACTGATGACCGAAACCCTACAGAGCCTGGAAGTCTTCAGCGAAAGAATAGGCGAACGTCCCAGCGCCATTATCTTCAGTAAAAAGAAGGAACTAGATGAAGACGATGAGTAGTGGCGCCTTAATTGACTCCTGTCAGTTCCTTGAGTTTATCTCTGAAATAACAGAAGCTTGGCGATGCGTTTTTGCCCACATCCATATGTGGTGATATTTCAGCCGCCCATGCCGACTTTTCCGCGCCTACGGTTTGCCAGCCTTTTTTTGCAAGAGCCTTGGAGCCGCCAGAATAAAGCGCGTCTGCAAGGCATTCCCAGGTTCCACAGATAGCGTCATTTTTGTAAGCGCTTAAGACCGAATCCCTTGCCTTGGGATAAGCCGTCTTGATAGCAGCGAGATCGCCCAGGAGCCATGCTTCGCCTTCCTCAATTGCAATACAGAAGCGGGTTTCGGGTTTGGGATCGCAAGCATTCAGCACATTCGTCAACTCATCGCGAAAGGCCTTTAAGCATTTGTCATCTAAGTCACATACTAGGATGACTGCTACAGGAAAATTTTTATAACTCGCACTTGAGTAGGTCGCTCCATAACCTTGTAACAATCGAGGCAACTGGTCCAATAGGATGCGTTTTCCGGCATTGGCATTTGCTTTCA
>JBNKOV010000221.1:0-7871 GCA_050294955.1 Holophagae bacterium | reverse complement strand
ACTCAAAGATAGAAATCTGGTTCCGGGACCCAAGGGAGATGTGGACGCCATTTGGCTGGTTTTTGACTGCGAGCCCCAAGATCCAACCAAATATAATAATGCGAAAGACACCTTTAATCGGATACAAAAGGAAGTTGGCTTTGAGGTCTGCGTTTCGCTGCCTTGCATGGAACTCTGGTTTCTCCTACATTTTTGCGATTGCCCGCCAGCCAGGACCTTGTGTACTGCAAAAGCAACGGTCAAAACCCTCCAAGCAAGATGGCCCAATTATAGAAAGGGGGACATTGATATCAACCGACTGAATTCAAAACAGGCCGAAGCCAGGGGACGAGCCATGCAGTTATGGCCTGAAGGGTTTCCCCGGAATCCAGCAACATCGGTCTTTAAGCTGGTTGATGAGCTGGAAAAACTGGGCTCTTGAGTTCTTTGTGGACTAGACTTTCCGCTCCACAAAGCTATAGGCTCTGCTGCACGAAGGGCACAGCCAGAGAATTTTTGGCGTATGGAAGAAGCAACCTCGACATTCATAGGCGTCGCTGAATACAAGATCCTGGTTTAATTGCGATTGATATGCCCGGAACATCTCCCAGGGTTCCTTGCTGCGCAACATCAGGCTCCAAATCTTCTGATGCAATAAGAGGGTCTGTGGCGTGGATTTCAGGCAGGTTAAAAAAGCTTCGCCGGCATCTTCGTAATCTCCGGTTTCCATAAGGAACTCCCCAAGGACTGCTCGACTGCGCCAGTCCTCGGGTTCATCTTCCATTCGCTCACGGACCGGTTCCAGGAAAACGTTGTGTTTGCCCGTGTTCATGGCAATCGTCTTTAATTGTCTCATGGCCAGCCATTCATGCCCGGCGAATCGATCCATTTTTCCCTTAAGGTAACTCAGCGCCTTGTTCGGCTTGTCGGAATAGAGATGGAATTCCGCAATTCCGAGATGAGCGGGAATGCAGGCCTTGTGCAGAGAAACCGCTTTTTTGAAGGCCGAGTAGGCCTCCGCATGATTGCCTTCGCTCCACGCGGTTTTACCTTGAAGATACCGGATCAGCCCCAACCTTTCAGACATATTCTTCTTGGAGTATTTCCCGTGGGCGGTCACCAGTTTGCAAGCTTCGTCCCACTCAGCTAACTGAACCAGGATTTTTTCGCCAAAACGCGCAATGCGCTCGTCTGCGCCCTTCAACTGGTAAGCGGTTTCCATTGCGGCTCGCGCTCTGTCCAGCAAGCCAATTTCCAGATAGTCCGCGCTCAGCTCCGTGAAGATCTCGCCTTTGATTTCGGGATCCAAATCTGAGGCGGCTGAGAGACTGCGATGCGTGCGGATCGCCAACTGGTGTTTGCCCAGTCTGCGCATGAGCATGCCAAGAGCCAGACCAACGCCAACATCTTGGTCCGACTTCTGATAGAGCTTGCGCATTTCCGTGAGAACCTCTTCGCGCTCACCCTCCAATAGGCGGGCAAAGGTGCGGGCCATGAGGGTTTCACGAGTGGTCATCTCTTTTTTCTTGCTAATGAGGAGACCGATAATCAATAGGCAAACGGCGGCGACAGCCAGCGCAATGATGAAATCCATCAGTCGCCATCCTTTTCGAGGGTCGCCAGTTCGCGCAGAGATTGATTTTCGCCTTTAATTTTCTCCAATTCCTTGCGTGTTTTGCGGTGGCGGGCCTGAAGCTGGGCTCTGTCAATGAGGGCCACCACCATGGCGAACAGCACGCCGCTCACCGTAAAGAGCATCATCAGAGAGCTGAAAGACAGCGTGGTGGGTTCGCCCAATGGGTTCAAACGAACCGTAACCTCCACATGACTGTTCACGGCGGCCAGAATCCCCAGGCAGATGAAGAAAAGCGCCGTAATGACGATTTTAATCAATGTTTCACCTCAAATGACGCCACCATTGGCTGCCACAGGCCTTGCGCCTTGAGGACGGTTTCAACCACAAAACGAACGACGCCCCTTCCTCCTTCAACTGGAACAATGACATCGGCGGCTGCCTGAACCTCGACGACCGCATCTTTGGGGCAAAAACCGACCGCCGCCATCTCCAGCGGGGCAAGGTCAGGAAGGTCGTCGCCAATATAGGCGCAGTCCTCAGCAGAGAGGCCCAGCTCCGCCAAAATTTCATTTAAAGCGGTTTGTTTGTCCAGACGACCTGTCTTCACCACTTGGATGCCCAGTTCATCTGCGCGATCTCGGAGGGGCTTCGAGTGGCGTCCCGACAGCAGGGCGAATTCTAAGCCACACTTTTGCAGTAACTTAATGCCCATTCCGTCGCGAACGCTGAAGTGTTTGGTTTCTCCCTGCTCGTTGACAATAATCGAGCCGTCCGTCATCACCCCGTCTACATCGGAAATGACCGCTTTGATATCTTTCAACTTCTCCAGACCCATGTTCCGTCCTTCTTCTCAATAAAACAGTTCGCGGAATTGGGCAAGAGGCCAGAAAAAACAGACCGCCACATTTCCGGAACACGTACCCCCCATTCTACTTGCTCATTAGGAAAAAAACGAACAAAAAATAGGAATTCACCCTCATTTACAGGGGCGGTGGGCCTTTGTTCCGGTGATGAAAGACATCGGGCGATCCCGAGGAGCGCCCGATGAGAGCTGATTACATGCCAATAATGTGGTAACCCGCATCGACGTGAATGGTCTCGCCTGTTACCGCTCGCGAAAGGTCGCTGAGCAGGAAGGCGCTGACATGGGCCACTTCTTCCTGGGTCACATTGCGTTTGAGCGGCGTGCGCTCTTTAATGTGGTCCAGCATGTTCTTGAATCCGGAAACGCCTGCAGCGGCAAGGGTTTTGATGGGACCGGGCGATACAATGTTCACCCTGATATTGTCTTCGCCCAGCTCTGCGGCAAGGTAACGGGCCGACATGTCCAGAGATGCCTTGGCAACGCCCATCACATTGTAGTTTTGAACCACGCGTTCTCCGCCGAGATAAGTCATGCAGATGATGCTTCCGCCGTTTTCCTTCATAAGGGGACGGGCCGCTTTCGCCAGTTGCGTGAGGGAGAATGATGAAATTTCCTGCGCCAGGAGGAATCCGTCGCGAGAGGTTTCAGAGAAGCCGCCCTTCAGATCTTCCTGGTTGGCGAAGGCGATGGAGTGAACCACCCCGTCCAGAGTTCCCCAGGTTTTGCCCAGTTCGTCGAACAATGCGGTCACCTGTGCGTCGTCGGTGACATCGCAGGGAAGCAGCAGCGGGTTGTTTAGTTCGCTGGCTGTTTTCTCAACGCCTTTTTTCATGCGGTCGTTCAGGTAGGTGAGACAGAGCTGAGCGCCCTGCTCGTCGCAGAATTTGGCGATGGCCGATGCGATGGATCTGTGATTGGCAATGCCCAGAATTACAATTTTCTTGTCTTTTAGCAACACGATATACCTCCGGTGTCAGAACAAGCAAGTGTTCATAGCCCAGGACTGGATGGTGGGGATTTGGAGACAGAAGTTAAATTAACCTTCCGATTCCGTTTTCTCTCTGAGAAACTCAAATGCCTCTTCTTTGAGGTAGGGACCGAAAACGGGAGAGTTCAGCGCATACCCGGTGTTGGTTGAGTCTGCTTCAATCGCCTGTTTCAGGTAGTCCACAGCCGAGTCCACGTCTTCCTGTTCCAAAGACATCTCGGCGCGCAGGAAAAACCTGGTTCCGTCGGGCAGGTCCAAGCCGTCCAGTTGTTGGCTGGCGGTTTCGAATTCACCCAAATTCATATGATAGGAAACGGTTTTAAGCGAATGGGGCTCTTCTTCCCCGGGGCCTGCCGCTTTACGGTCGGCAATATTCTTGTACTGTTTAATCTTAACTTTAATCCAATCAGGCGTTTCTTCGTTTTCCAAAAGGCCGTCAAATGCTTCGCCTGCTTTTGCGTAATCTTTGTTATGGAAAAGCTTGAAGGCTTTTTCATACATTGCGTTTTCTTTCTTTTTCATCAAATCTCCATATCACAAATCGTGATTCAAGCACACATGCGCCACACATTCTAGTCGATTTACCATACAGGGTCAATCGGGAAACGGCTCCATGGCTAAATTAGCGCGGGTTTGGGGTTGCGCTTCCGAGTTCTTCCTCACAGGTCTCCGGCTAAAAGATCCTCGCCCTTCAGGCTGGTTTTTTCCATTAATGAGGGGCTTCTCTCAACCGCAAGAACGGCTTTTCCGTAGACGCGTCTGGCTATTAACACTTGAAAAGCCAGGGTCATCATGGCCAGGTAGATTGCTGCCAACGCGCCCAGGATCACTAAGAAAATCAGACCGCCGTTTAGCTGCCCGTTTTTGCTTAATTCTCCTACCGATTTAAAAAGATCGTCACTGATCAGCGCTCCGGAGGCGAGGCCTGGATTTGAGGCTTCAGCTATCTGAGTGGTGACCAGAGAGACTGCCTCGTAATAATCGCCAGGAATAGACATAAATGGCACAAAGGCCAGCACCATGGCAAGCCCGAATAACATGGCCCGTTGCTTTCGCCGGCAGTATTCAAAAAGCGTCACCCCAAACAGGCTCAGAATGTAGGGCGCAAAATCTACAAAGGCGTATGCCAGGTAGTTGGGGGTCTGAAAACCAGTGAGCTGCCCGGCGTAGTCGGATTCTGGCGTAATAAAGGGGAAGAAGTGCTGTAAAAGCGTTCCGCCATATTGGGGTTTCAGGGCCAGTTCTTCCACAGTGCCTCCCCCGGCAACACAGGCTGCAACGTGCAGCAACTCGTGGATGGGGGTGTAGATATGCCAGAATAAGATGAGACCCGCCATGCTCAAAATCAGGCTTTTCATTCCGCCTTTGTCCAGCAGAGCCTCAAAGCATGTTAGAGCGTGGCGACCCACGTCAACCAGAATGGTCCAGGGCATGAAGATAACTTTCAGCACGTTCCGATCTCCTGGGGGGACGTTTATTCAGGCAGCGTGTAATCGAAGATATAGAAGTGGTCGCCATTTTCAATTTTAATTTGCATCTGGCCGCTCAAACCTTCCAAATCGCCTGTTCCTGAGTTGGGAATCACTGAAATGGAGAGGTGTTGGGCGCCGTCCGACATGGTTCCGCTATGCTGAACAATAAAGCTGCCCTTGCGGCCCTCTAATGTTCCTTCAACCAATTCCATGGCCACATAACCTGCGGACCCTTTAACCGCTGTCATGCCGGTTAACATTTGACCGGTTCCAGTTGCTGACAGGGCGCCTTCATAGGTTTTATTGATGGTCATGCGGCCCAGATTGCTGGGGCTGCCTTCATCTTGTTGAGGGGCTAGTTTTACTTGAAAAGGGCCTTCGACATGTTTGGTCAAGATGGTCTCTCCACTGGGGCTTTTTGCGGGTTGCCTTGTCATGAAACCGGGAAGGGTCAGAATGGCCGCGATCATTGGTATGAGATAAATAAGACGCCTCATGAAGTCTCCGAACAAGAACCCGATTCTCGCAGGTCACAGCCTGCCAGGGTCAGGCTACCATGAGGCTCTTTCCCTGTCAAATGAAAGGCATGTCCCTGGCTATTGTTTCTCTGGGTGAAGCGGGCTTCTCACAAGATGTGTAAGCGTTCTTCTCTGTGCATTTGACCGGCTGCTTGCGGTTCTCCTGTGATAGAATTAACGAGACTGTGGGGATGGATTATGATTGTTTTGCACCGGTGCCTGCCTTCTAAAAATGTCTATCAAATTTTTCGCTTCGATCTTGAGTTTTTCCTGGACTGCGACCTTATGGGTTATGCGCCGGACCAGGAGCGGGTCAAGATCACCATGGGGTCTGGACAGATACGGCAGAACTTGAAGGAGCGCATTATCGGTCCCTACCATGCGGAACGAATGGAGCAACTCTTCGAAGAGGCGCGACCCCATCTCAGAGAAAAGCTGGAAAAAGGCTATGGGGTGGCTGTTGCCAATGGTTATCTCGCGGATCAATTTCAGGACGATTTGAAGGACGCCTATCGGGTGAAGCCCTGGGCAATGGCTTCTGCTTTTGAGAAGGCTGAAGAGAAAAAAAGAGTTGCGGCCCGGTCGGCTCAGGAGCGGGCTTATTTGCAGAGTCTCGCAGATCAGGGCCAGAAAGCGCTGCCGGTCGCCGAATATGAAGCCGTTATGCAGGGCGGCTTTCTCTCCATGCCCAGGCAAGACTCCATCAACCGAAAGAGAGGCAGGGGTCCTACTCCCAGAAGTCGCTTTTATGAAGACCATATCCGGAAACTGGGGCAGTTGACGCTGTTTGACGATGACGAATTCTCGAACTGAATTCAAATCCACGTCCTGTGACCCTTCGCACAAAATGCGCTTTCCTACTGGCGTTTGAGTCATATAAGGTCCATGCTTTAAATGGGAGGCCTTGCCATGCATGTGAAAACAGCGGTTTTGGGATTGTGGTTTTTGTTTACGTTTGCTTCTGCGGGCGACCTGTTATCGGGCCGACTTGCTGTGGTTTGGGGAGATGGCGGAGATGGAGATCATTCATCTCACATTGTCTACCGGCTCGACCTGGAAAATGGGGACAGCGTTCGGTTGGTCTTCCTCCCTGAAATGTTGGAAAGCCTTGGTGATTTGAGCCGATTTTCCGGGCGTCTCGCATTGGCCGAAGGGGAGCTTATGGCGGGCGACTTCGCCGCCGAGCCAGAGCTATTGGTCGCTGGCTTCTGGCACAGGTTTGAGGATGAGCCGGGTCGGGGCGGCGGCATTTCGGGTTCGAAACCTTGGATTACGCTCCCTGCAAAATTTTCAGATATTGCAGCCGAGCCTCAAAACCTCAGCTTCTTTTTGAATATGTACGGTGATCAACCCGGCCAATTAAATCATTACTGGGGAGAGGTGTCCTCTGGTTTGATCGACGTGGTTGGCAGCACGGCAGTTGATTGGCTTTCCCTACCCCAATCTCAAACCTTTTATGTGCCCACGCCAGGGTCAGGAACAAGCGCCAATCTGAGCGAATTATTCAACGCCACCGTTGCTGCGGCAGACCCTTTTGTGGACTTTTCCAATGGCGGGACCGGTGGTTATGAAGGCATAAACCTTATGTTCAACGGGGTTTTGGACTGTTGCGCCTGGGGTGGATCACGGTTTGCCACATTGGATGGCGTCACCAAATCCTGGCGGGTAACTTGGGAACCACCATGGGGTTACGCCGATGAGGCTGTGATTGCCCACGAAATGGGTCATGGTTTCGGGTTGCCGCACACGAATAATTCTGATGGGGATTCCAGCCCCTATGATAATCCCTGGGACGTGATGAGCGCGGCAACCAACTACGCAGTTTCAAACCCTACTTATGGTCGGCTAGGCAAACATATCAACGCCTATCACAAGGATCTGTTGGGGTGGATTCCAGACCAGGAGATTCGTTTTATTGACAGCCCAGGCGTGGTGACCTTGACCCTCGAACATCTGTCTTTAGAGAGTTCCGACGAGTACCGCATGGTCAAGATCCCCATAAATGGCAGTGATATCCATTACTATCTGGTGGAGTCTAGAGATCTCATTGGCGATTATGATAGTAATCTTCCTGGCAACGCCGTGCTCATTTATGAAGTCAACAACCGGGCAGAACCCTCCTGGTTGGTGGATGGGGATCCGATACCCGCCACATTTTCTGATAATGAAGGGGTGATGTGGCGAGTCGGGGAGTTATTTGAAGATTCCGACAACGACATTCGTATCACCATCCAGGCTGCCACAGCCCAAGGTTTTGTGATTGAGGTCGATACACGAAATTGCGATTCTGCCGCCATTCTGCCTTTGTTGCCTGATTGGCCCGACGCCCAAACCATTCTTGACCTGGTGAACACCATCAACTGTGGTCTGGCGCTATAGGTCTGGCTTCTCTATAAAGCCAGACCTGGCTTAGATTTTAATCATTTTCCATTTGCCCTTGTACCACATCAGGCCCATGCAAATGGGCGACAGG
>JBNKOV010000220.1:0-7881 GCA_050294955.1 Holophagae bacterium | reverse complement strand
GGTTTGTGAATGTTGAGCGCCTCAAAGACGACATGGTGGCCAACAATAAAAAGGTTGATTGGGTGCCGGAAGCGGTTGGAACCAAGCGGTTCGGCAACTGGCTGGAGAACGCCCGCGACTGGAATATTTCCCGCAACCGCTATTGGGGCACGCCTCTTCCCATCTGGATGAATGAAGATGGGGACGCCGTGGCTGTAGGCTCCATTGCGGAACTGGAAGCGCTTACCGGGGAACGGGTTGAAGACTTGCACTCCCATTTCCTGGACCACCTCACTTTCGAAAAAGACGGAAAAACCTACACCAGGGTTCCCGAAGTTTTTGATTGTTGGTTTGAATCAGGCTCCATGCCCTATGCCCAGAATCACTATCCTTTTGAAAATAAGGAGATGGTTGAACGCAACCTTCCCGCCGACTTTATTGCAGAAGGATTGGATCAAACCCGTGGCTGGTTTTACACCCTAACCGTTTTATCGACGGCCCTTTTCAACCGACCCGCCTTTAAAAATGTGGTGGTGAATGGTCTCATTCTCGCAGAAGACGGGACCAAGATGTCTAAATCCAAAAAGAACTACCCCGACCCCATGGAAATTATTGAGAAGTACGGCGCCGACTGCCTGCGCTCCTATCTGATTGCGTCTCCTGTAGTCAGGGCGGAACCTCTTAAGTTCAAGGAAGAAGGCATCCAGCTAATCTACCGAAATGTGGTGCTTCCATTGTGGAACGCCTATAGCTTTTTCCTGACTTATGCCCGTCTGGACAATTACAAGCCAGAAGGAGACCTCACAGCTTCGCCCTATGAGTTGGATCAATGGATTATCTCCCACTTCCAATCTCTGGTGCGGGATATCGCCCAACACATGCAGCACAATCACCTCTACTCGGTAGTCCCCGAATTGGGCGGTTTTATCGACCAGCTCACGAACTGGTATATCCGACGCTCAAGACGCCGTTTCTGGCGAGCCGAAAACGATGATGACAAGGGACATGCCTACAATACCCTTTATTATGTTCTCATCGAATTCTCCAAAGTAATGGCTCCCTTCCTGCCTTTCGTATGTGAGGCAATGTATCGCAACCTGGCGCACGCCTTTGAATCAGACGAGCCGGAAAGCGTTCACCTTTGCGATTATCCCGTTGCTGTTGAGGCCCTTACTCGCACTCATATCGAAGAGGAAATGGACCTCATTCGCAATGTCGTGGAACTGGGCCGCTCCCTGAGAGCCGCTCACAATTTGAAGGTGCGCCAACCTCTCGCCAACCTTAGCGTCGTGGCTCATACCGACAAGGAAGTGGAAATATTTGATCGCCTTGGCGATATCATCTGCGAAGAATTGAACGTGAAGGTCATCGAACATCTTCGCGATGAAACCGAACTGGTTCGCTACTCGGCCCGTCCAAATATGCGGACGCTCGGACCCCGCCTTGGCAAAGCGCTCAAGGTTCTCAATCCCGCCATTCGCGGCCTGAATCACGCCGACATCGCCCGGTGCCTGAGCGAAGGCAAGCTCGAAGTGGAAGGCCATGAACTGCTGGCCGACGACCTGCTGGTGGACCGCATAGAGAAAGAAGGCATGGTAGTTAGCTCTGAAGGCGCAATCACCATTGCTTTGGACACCCAACTGACGCCCGCTCTTATCCTAGAAGGGGACGCCCGTGAACTGGTCAACCGCATCCAGAACCTGCGCAAGGAAGCCGATTTCAATGTAGAAGACCGCATTCAGCTCAAGCTCAGCGCAGACTGGCTGGCCCCCTGCCTGGAAGCCCACGGCGACTACATTATGAAAGAGACCCTGTCTCAGACAATCAACGAGGGCGACTTTGAACCGGAATACGCCCGAGACTGGGAAGTGAACGGCAAACAGGTCCACATCTCACTGGCCAGAGTGTAAACGACGCGGAATCAGCGCTCCCCTCCTCGAAAAGGAGGGGAACCCAACCTCCTTGCAGCGTCACGAGAATCATTTTTGCAATAGATACAATAACCATTCCATTTAGCGCCCATGAAACAGCCCCCTGTAAATTCCTGACGGTGAAATGGCGTTTCGTCAGATATTTTGTCATTTTTTTTAATATGCCGCTCAGACACCTCCCTCCGCTTTTTTGAATGGCGCAATGCTTGGCACACCAGAGATTGCGAAGAATTCATTTTTTTGAATTCAAGAAATTGAGTTCGATTCCAATTCGGCTACTTTCTTCTACCTTGACAGAAAGTAAAAACCTGCTCTATG
Organism: Holophagae bacterium; assembly: GCA_050294955.1. Taxonomy (GTDB): domain Bacteria; phylum Acidobacteriota; class Holophagae; order Acanthopleuribacterales; family Acanthopleuribacteraceae; genus JBNKOV01. The sequence goes on along the minus strand of JBNKOV010000220.1, from coordinate 5,653 downwards.
CTACAGCCAGTTCTTTGATTCGGTTTGTATCTTAATATGGCGCATTCATTATGCCAAAGATCCACAAATCGATAGGACATCAGGACGCGGAACACTAAATTTGATTATCCACCCCGGTGCGAGATTAAGGGTTGTGGTGTATGAAAGTTGCGCGTCGTGTGATTATTCAAACTTCCCAAGATATAGGAGGGGGATTTGCAGTATCAAGGACGCCTTATGAAAAAGGTCCTCATTGGTCTGGCGCTAGCAGCGAGCGTCATGACCGCTTTCGGACAAGGCTACAAAGGTTCGATCAGAGTGAGTGTTGGAGCCGATGGCGCAGCGCTTCCTGGAGCCATTGTTTCCTTAACAGCAAGCACATTCAACCGTTCTTTTGTGACAGACGCAAGCGGCGATGTCCGGTTCGTGGGTTTAACCCCAGATAAATACGAACTGAAAGTCACTATGTCTGGCTTCAATACAGTCGTTCGCCCAAACGTAGTAGTGGACACGGGCGCAAACGTTCGTCTGGTTATTTCCATGGAACCGTCAACCCAAGCGGAGGAGATGGTAGTCACCCAGGAAATTCCCTTAATGGACCAGACAAAAATGGGAACCGGAACGGTTCTCACCACCGATGAACTGGAAATGTTGCCCCAAGCCCGAGATCCCTGGGCTGTATTGGACTCCATTCCCGGTCTACAGACCGACCGAATCAACATTGGCGGCAATGAGAGCGGCCAGCAGGGCCAGTGGGTTGGCAAAGGCGACAATGGAACCAACTCGGCTTGGATCATTGACGGTGTTGAATTCACTGACTTTGCAGCGGAAGGCGCTTCTCAAAGCTACCTGGATTTCGGCAGTTTCCAACAGATCGGCTTTGAGACAGGCGGCTCCGGCGTTGAAACCGGCGCAAGCGGCACGGTTCTCAACTTTGTCACCAAGCAGGGCTCCAACCGCCATACTGGCAGCATGCGCCTTTTGTGGGCCGACGAGGATTTCAGCTCTACCAACGTAGACCGAAACGATCCCGCCAATATCAACCCGGACGGCAGTTTGAAGCAGAATACGGTTTTCGAGACTTTCGAGAAGGGTTTTGAAATTGGCGGCCCCATCATCAAGGACCGTTTGTGGTATTGGGGCGCGTTCAACCAGAACAGCATCAAAAACGTTGTACGTTCGGGCCAGAGAGACGACACAGAACTGGAAAACATCTCCTTGAAAATTCACGGGGACATCACCAGCTCTACCCGGGCTACTTTCTTCTATACAGAAGGGGACAAGCTGAAGTTCGGTCGCGGCGCTGGCAACAGCAGAGCGCCTGAAACCACCTGGAACCAGACGGGTCCGTCTCCCATCTACAAATTTGAAATCAGCCAGACAATCGGGCAACACACGGAACTCCAGTTTATCTACGGTCGCGTAGACGGCGGATTCCAACTTGAGCCGATCGGAAACTCCGATACAGTTCAAGCCAGCTACAATGAAGTACTTGGCCGTTGGGAAAACACCTACGCCAATTCCATCAACAACCGTCCTCAGCGGAATTATGTTGTGAAGGGCAGCACCTTCATCAGCAGCTCCAACATGGACCATGAATTGAGCTACGGCTTTGACTACAAGGACGCTCAGGCGGATTTCCGTCAGACTTGGGGCGAAGGCTCAGGCAACCTGTTCGTGGACGATTACCACGGTTTTGGAGACGGTTCTCCTTCATACGTGTACTTCTACCGGGATTCAGCGACGTCCTCAGCCATCGAATCGACCAATGTCCATGTCCAGGACTCCATGACTTTTGGCAATTGGACTGTGAAAGCAGGTCTGCGTTTCAACCGTTCGGAAGGCAACAACGTTGGCGCTTCCATCAACGCCAACCCGCTCATTCCCGATATTGTTCCAGCACTGGCCTATCAGGGCGACGAGCCCCAGTTCACCTGGAACACCATCGCGCCTCAAATTGCGGCAACCTACACGTTTGGCGAGGATAACCAATTCCTGGTGCGTGGCAGCTACCGCAAATACTACGACAATATTTCCACGGGCGATGTCAACTTCATCAACCCTGTTGGAGCCGGTCGCGTTATTGCCTACTGGTCTGACACCAACGGAGATGGTCAGTTCCAATTAGGCGAAGAGCAATTCCCGGTTCCCTCCGACCCCTATTTCTGGTCTTCCGGCATCAACCGCCAGGATCCGGCTTCCGCAACTTCGCTGGACACCATTGATCCCAACCTGGAGCCGCCCGAAGTAGATGAATTCATCCTTGGCGGTGAATGGTCTATTACACCAACCTTCTCAATAGCCATGTCTTACACCTACCGCAACAAGAGCAACTTTTCCTGGACGCCTCTGATTGATGAAACGACCGGCCAACCTCTGGACCGGAGTTTCTATCAAATTATCGCAACCGGCTTCGACACCTCAGGTGGAGAGCCCATTGTGAATCCGGCAACGGGACAAACGGTTGAACTGGTGCAATGGGCGAGAACGGCGGAAGGCCGGGATCGCACGCCAAACGAGATTTCCAGACTCATGAACAGGCCCGACTACGAGCAGAACTACCATGGTCTTGAATTGACCCTTACCAAACGCATGTCCAACCGCTGGATGATGCGAGGTCATATATCATGGCAGGACTGGACTCGCGATGTAGGTCCCAACAGTCTGCAAAATCCCGAGATTGGCACAACCCGCGCGGCTGAAGACGGTTCACCCATCGTTGTTCAGTCCACAGGTTCAGGGGACAAAGGCGATGTTTTCATGGGCTCAGCCACTTATACGGCGCATATCAACGGCGTATACCAGCTTCCCTGGGACATGGCCATTTCCGGAAACCTGACTGCCCGTGAGGGTTACGCACTGCCCTTGTACTACAACTTCACAAACCAGGACCCAGCTACAGGAAGAAACGCAACCTCTTCCCTTTCAGCCGGTCCCATCGATGAGTATAAAGCCGACGATATCTTCTTGTGCAACCTGAAGCTTTCCAAGGTTTTCAAGATGGGTTCCACCAAGGTTGATCTGGGTGTGGAAGTCTTCAACGTATTCAACGACGACGCGATCATGCAGACAACTCGCAGGATCGACACCATGGCAACCGACGAGAACGGTGTTCGCACACCGCGCATCGACGAGCGCCTGGCTCCGCGTCTGGCGCGCTTCAGCGCTACCATCAACTTCTAGGACCACCGTCCGAAGTACTTGATGGAAAAGCCCTGGTCAATGGCCAGGGCTTTTTTTTACAAACCGAATCACCACCTCTTCTCCAAGGTCGTTTTGACCTTGATTGTCTTGATAAATGCTTCATCTCGGAGACTTCTTGCATGGTGCTTCTCGGGTCTGGAACCCTAAGGTCAATCATCCTTTATTCCATTGCATTACTGGCGATGGCCGCACTGCCGTGCTGCAAAACCAGCCCCGACCAACAGCCGGATTCTATTTCGACCCACAGCACAAGCCTCCCCTTTTCAGATGTTACGAAACAATGCGGCGTAACATTCATTCATACGAACGGCATGACCGGAGAATTCAACTTCCCGGAAATCATGGGGGCTGGCGGCGCCTTGTTGGACTATGACCGTGATGGAGATCTGGACCTCTATCTGGTTCAAGGCCAACTGCTGGACCATCCAAAAACCATGAAAGACAACGAAACGCGCCATTCCGAACAAACCCTTCTAAAAGACCGCCTCTTCCGCAATGACACGACTCCCACAGGCGGCCTCTCTTTTTCAGACGTAACCGATCAAACCGGCCTGATCGCAACTGATTACGGAATGGGGGCAGCGTCAGGCGACTTTAACAACGACGGTTATCCCGATCTCTACGTCGCCAATTTCGGGAAAAACCGATTGTTGCAAAACAATGGAGACGGCACATTTACCGACATCGCCGATAAGGCTGGCGTCCAGGACGCCGGTTTTAGCGTGAGCGCTTCCTGGACAGACTATGATGGGGACGGCTGGCTGGATTTGTTCGTCGCCAACTATGTGGATTTCCAAGTAGCTTCCAATAAAGCCTGTTATGGCCGATCTAGAGACTATTGCCACCCCACAAACTACGAGGCCTTGCCAGACCGCCTTTTCCGAAACCGGGGAGATGGCACATTCGAAGACGTTTCACAGTCCAGTGGCGTGAACCTATCTTTTGGTCGGGCGCTGGGCGTGACCGGGGCCGATTTTAATGGGGACAACCGCCCCGATTTCTACGTAGCCAACGACACCACCGCCAACCAGCTCTGGCTGAATATGGGAGACGGAACCTTTAAAGAAAAAGCCATGTTGGCGGGCTGCGCCCTCAATGAAATGGGCATGGCGGAAGCCAGCATGGGCGTTGACGCCTCAGACTTCGACAACGACGGCGATCTGGACCTGTTCATGACCCACAACCGCAATGAAACCAATACGCTCTATATAAATGACGGCGGAGGCGTTTTTTCTGACGGCACCAATGCAGCAGGCTTGGGCTCGCCCAGTCTCCCCTACGCCGGTTTTGGCGCGGCCTGGTTCGATTATGACAACGATGGCTTGCTGGACCTGTTTTGCGCCAACGGAGCTGTGGTGAGCATTGCATCGGAACTGCCCGCAGGAGACCCCTATCCCTATCATCAACGCAACCAGCTTTTTCGCAACACGGGAAACAACCGATTCCAAGACATGACCGCTCAAGCAGGCGCCCCTTTTCAACTCTCTGAGGTAAGCAGAGGCGCGCTGTTTGGCGATCTGGACAACGATGGCGACACCGACGTGGTGATCTCCAACAACAACGGCCCGGCCCGTGTTTTCCAAAACAATGGGAACCACCAAAATCACTGGCTTGGCCTCAGCCTCGTCCACGGAGAAACAGGTCAGCACATTTTGGGAGCCAGGATTGAGGTGCTTCGCGAAGGCAAAGCGCCCATGTGGCGGAGGTCAAAGACGGATGGAAGCTACGCATCCTCAAACGATCCAAGGGTATTGGTTGGCCTTGGCTCTAATGGCGAACCAGTAGATCTGAGAATCCATTGGCCAACGGGCCATACCGAAACCTGGAAGGGTCTTGAATCCGACACATGGCACAAGCTGATTATGGGGACAAGCAAACACGACCAGGAAGGAGGCGCTCCATGAAACAACGCCTCCTGCTGCTCCTTCTGGCTCTGGCGGCCTGTATCGCCGAAAAAGAAGAGCCGCTGCCAAGGCCCGACATCAGCCAGCTTGGCCAACTCAAACAGGAGAAGATCGCCCTTGCTTCTGAAGAACTGAACGCCCTGTTGAAAAACGGCAGCCGAAACAGTGACCTGACAAGGGCTTACGGCAACCTTGGCAGATTGTATCATGCCTACAAGGTTGAGGAGACGGCTGCTTTCTATTACGGGAAAGCAAGGGAATTGGAGCCTGAAAACTACCTGTGGCCCTATCTCACAGGAAAAGCGCTCAAGGCCATCACCCGCATCGACGAAGGCCATGGCATGATCGAAAGCGCCCACCAGTTGAACCCGCAGTTCCCCCCCATTCTGGTGGAATTGGGAGAGTACAGCCGAAAGCGAAATGAGATAGAAAAGGCCAGCGCCCTATTCTCACAAGCCCTGAAAATCGATTCTCAATGCGTGGCCGCCATGGCGGGCCTTGCAAGAATCGCCCTCACTGAAAAAGATTTCCAGACCGCCGACACACTTCTAAAAAAAGCGCTTATG
>JBNKOV010000219.1:0-7893 GCA_050294955.1 Holophagae bacterium | reverse complement strand
ATAGTTTGTTGCAAGCCAGGGCCGTCGGATTGGTCCCCTCGGCCCCTGAAGCTTCTGACGGAAAAAGCGTGCAGAAATTTTTCTACCATTTTTCTGTCACCTTTTTGCATCCGTTTACGCTGCTCCTCTGTGAAGCGAGAAATGAAGGAGTGTTTTATGCTAAAAACCATGAAGATTACAGCAGTTATTTGGATCATTCTATGGGCTCTTTTCGGAAACAGCCAGAATCCGGCGCCAAAGGGTGCAGCTTCACTTTCCGTCCTAGTGTGGTATGGAGGCGTTGGGCTTCCAGGCGCCGTTGTGTCTCTGAGTTCCAATTCTATCAAAATGAGCCAGGTTACAAATGGCAGCGGCGAAGCGAAATTTAAGAATCTTCCCCCTGGGGTCTATGAAGTGAAAGCCTCATTCACTGGATTCACTACCCGTATCCAGCCAGGTTTCAAAATTAAGTCGGGCGAAAATGCTAAATTGACGTTAGTGATGGAGCCTGCAGGTCAATTGGAAGAGATGTTGGTGGTCATGGCGGAACCAGTCACGTCAAATTATGTCGACCCGGTCATGACTGATGTGGGCTTTCGCCAGACATTTGCCGATTCCGCCAAAATAGAGGCCAACTCCTTTTTCAAGGCCATGGAAAAACCCCTGTCCACCTTTTCCATCGATGTCGATACAGCCGCCTACGCCTTCATCCGAGCCATGGTCCGAGAAGGCGAATTGCCCGACAAAGACACCATCCGCATAGAGGAGTTAATCAACTATTTCTCTTATGAAGACCCGGCTCCGCAAAACGATAATCCCATTGGGGTTAAGCTGGAGTTTGGACCAGCGCCCTGGAACCCCGAGCACCGACTCGTGCGGATCGGCCTCAAGGCCCGAGAAATCCCCGTGGAAGAAAGACCCTCTTGCAATCTCGTCTTTCTCCTAGACGTGTCCGGTTCCATGATCGAACCCAAAAGCTTGCCATTGGTTAAAGACGCTATGTCCATGCTGGCCGACAATTTAGGCGAACGGGATCGCATCTCCATTGTGGTTTACGCGGGCGATTCCGGTGTGGCGCTTCAGCCCACTCGGGGCGACAACACCGTAAAAATAAAAGACACCTTGTATGACCTGCAAGGAGGCGGCGGCACCAATGGCTCGAAAGGCATTGAGTTGGCCTACGAGCTGGCGCAGAAATCATTCATCCCGGGCGGCGTTAATCGGGTTATCCTGGCCACCGACGGCGATTTCAACTTGGGAGTTACAGACAAGGACAGCCTGGAGGAACTCATCGAGGAAAAAGCTAAAAGCGGTGTATTTCTAACGGTTTTGGGAGTCGGCGGGCAATTTAGTGACAAAACCTTGGAGCTATTGGCCGCCCGAGGCAATGGCAATTACGGTTATATCGACACCTTGGAAGAGGCCCGCAAAATCCTGGTCGATGAAATTGGCGGCACGCTGATTTCCGTGGCAAAAGACGTGAAACTCCAAGTAGAGTTCAACCCACAGGAAGTGGGCAGTTATCGGCTGATTGGCTACGAGAACCGCCTGCTGAATGATGAAGATTTTAACGATGAAACCGTTGATGCGGGCGACATGGGCGCTGGCCATAGCGTGTGCGCGCTTTATGAACTGATACCTCCAGCCAAGGATCGCACGCCTGGCAAAATCGACCCTCTGAAATACCAGGATAAGACCCTTCCCAATGAGTCCCGGTCTGGGGAGGCGCTCACGGTCAAAATCCGTTACAAGAACGTCGATAACGGGAAGAGCGGATACATGGAGGTTTCAGGAGCGGACCAAGGTCAGTCCCTTTCCGCCACAAGCAACGATTTCCGGTTCGCCGCAGCCGTGGCCGTCTATGGCATGATTCTTCGAGATTCCACTTATGTGGGGAAGTTCAGCTTGGACGACGCAAGCGAGCTGGCGGTTGATGCGGTGGGCTACGACCCCTTCGGCTACCGATCGGGCCTGCTCGACCTCCTGGAGAAAACCAGGAAATTAAAAAAATAAGACCGGCAAGGAGCCACAGCCAAAGCAGAGGCAGGGGCGGGGCGCTTAAGTTGAACGACTTGCAGGCCTTCCAGCCTCTGCTTTTCCGTCATGGTCCCGCTCGATGCAAGTTAATGGGGCGCAAAGGAAAATGGCCTGAGAATTACCTTGACACAGCCCTGGTTTTTCTCTACCATTAGCCTTGTATCACCAGATAGTTGAAGCGTTTTAACTCAACAATCGAACAATTGGAGCGGCCCCATGAAAAAAGTTATTCTCCTGTTACTTCCCATTTTCATCCTCAATTGCGGCGGACCTCGCAAAATGGTGAATATCCATTTCCTCAGCCAATCGGACACCAACCAGGGCCGGGCTTTGCCTCTGCATGTGGTGCCGGTCGATGAAATGCTTCGCCATAAGTTGGAGGCCATGAGCGCTGAAGACTGGTTTGTGAGCGATGAATCGGAAAACCTGACAGGCATTCAAAAGCGCGTCCTTCGCGGCGCCCAAAACGAGCTGGTGCTCATGGAGCGCCGGGACGAGAAAAACGATTTTGTGGTAGTGGTCGATTTTGCCGACGTGGAAGGCTCGGACCTGCAAAAGGTCTACATTGGGAATCAATACTACAAGGCCAAAGACCTGTTTGTTGTGGTCTCCAAAGACCGCGTGCGCATTGTGTCCAAGGACGTATTTAATGACTATATGAAGGGGAATTAGGTCCCTTAAGGAGAGTTGGGCGTGGCTGGATCGGACGTTAACTGGACAGAGGGGCTCTTTATTCAACCCCACCATTTTCAACAGGCCTTCATGAATCTTGAAGATCAGGTGGGCGGGGTTGTTTCCGACTATATTCCCCATTATCACGGCATTGCGCATCTGCGTTTTTCAGAGAGCGATTGTGAGAATTATCGGTTCCATATCACCGAGCTGGATTGCCGGTTCCCCAGCGGAACCCGTCTCGTTTTTCCGGGCAACGCCTTGATCGAGTCTCGCTCTTTCAAGGAACCTATGGACGCCAATAAGGGACGGTTGGAGGTCTTTCTGGCCCTGCCCGCCGTTTCCGATCAGGACGCCAACTGCCTGCGGTTCGATGAGAAGCCCCTGGGCGGCGCCAAATATCGCTACCTCTCTAAAATTGAAAAGGTTTGCGATGCGGTTTCCGGCGGCAATGAGCGGGAAGTGGAGGTTAAATACCTGAATCCCAAGATCCTGTTCAGCGGTGAATCCACCTTTGGTTATGAAACCATTCGCATCGCCGTGGTGGAGCGGTCTGGCCAGTTTGGCAGCGCGCCACAGCCTGCGGCGGACCATATTCCGCCCTGTATTCAGGTCGATGCGTCTCCCATCCTCCAGGAGATTAAAAGGGAGGCGGGCAACCGCTTGATTGCGCGAAATCGGTCTCTGCGTTCGTATTGGAAAAGTAAAGACACCGCCACGCTTATGAAGGCGCGGGACGCATTTAAGGTCCAAACCCTTGCCGTGGCCGCCAACAGTTTTATGCAGTTCACCAGCGCCAACTGTCTCCACCCCTTCTCGCTCTATTGCAAAATGACCGAAATCATCGGCATGCTGTCGCTCTATGCCGAAGATGATCGCCTGGTGGAGTGCCCGGTTTATGATCACGATAATTTGGGCTCCTGCTTTGCTCGGGTCCATGAGAATCTGGTGAGACTGCTTGCCATGCTGGAAGAGGCCAGCTACGAATCCCGGGTTTTCGAGATGGGAGAAGAGGGTTTGCGCTGTCCTCTGGAGCCCCGGTGGCTGGATGATAAGGTTCATCTATACGTCTGCTTTGAGGCGGGTTCCGATGAAGCCGAAGTCGCTCAAAAGCTAAACGCCTTGAAGGTGGCGCCCGAGAAGATCATCCCCATTCTCAATAAGCGGCGAATGCGCGGCATGACCCTGGAAGGTCCGCTGCACCATTTGCCTCACTTGCCCACCTCCGCGCAACACCATTATTTCAAGGTAGTGCGAGACGGCACTTATTTTCCACAGCTTAAAGAATCACCGGTTTTATCTATTTGGGGGCCTCAATTTGCAGACCTTGTGACCCTCTACATCGTAGAAAAGAAGTAAGAGGCTGAAACCATGGAATTGAGAGACCTCACACGCAACCTTTTTCTCTTTGCCGCAACCTTTCGGGAACGTTTGGACCGGGGCCAGATTCCCCCCGTCAATGTGTTGGAAGCCGAGATTAAAGGCGTTTTTTCCCAGATGGATCGCCGTGCTCAGGAAGACCCGGCCATCAGCGCCCGTTACGACAAAATGCGTTACGCGCTGGTTGCTTTGATCGATGAAATCATCGTTACTTCCACCTGGAGCGAAGCCCCGGAGTGGTCGGTTTTAGAGATGGCCTATTACCAGTCCAGCATAGCGGGCGACCATGTCTACGAGTTGATCAAGCATCTCACTCCAGCCGATGGTGATCTTATCGAGGGCTATTTTCAGGTGCTCGCTCTGGGTTTTCGAGGCAAGCATACCTTTGATGAGGCGAAATGGGCGGAAACCCTGCTTCAACTCTATCGGCAATTGCCCGACCCGTTGGAGTCGAGCGACTTTCAATTAAGCCCAGAAGCCTATCGGGTGATTAACCGCAAGGCCACCCGCCTGGATCCCCTGTTCTCCCTGGCCCGATCCATGATCCTCTTTATTGTCTGCATCGTCATGCTCTTCGTGTTCTATCAACTGGTGTGGTACAACAGCGTCGGCGAGGCCAAAGACAAGGCGGAAGAGGTTCGGGTAGGTCTGCAAGACCCCCAACTTCGCAAGGCCCTGGAGGATGTGAATCCATGAACATACTTCTGGATATGCTGAGGCTCATTCCCAAAGCGGGCAAGATGGTTGGTGTTCTGGTCATTATCCTGGGCATTTCAGCCGCGGTCTTCTACCGGTGGGGCCTTGTGCCCATGCTATTTGTATTGGGCTGTATCTTCCTCATTTACGTGGTTGTCTTTCTCTACAACAAGGCCATGAAGGTAAAGGAACGCCAGGACGGCCTGGCCTTTGGCAAGGCCTTAAGCGCGGCCCATAGCGGACCGGGCAAGGATGAGGTAAAGGTTGCGGTAGACGACCTCAGCCGCAAATGGCAAGAAGCCATGACCAACCTCAAATCCCGGAAAATAGACATCTACCAATTGCCCTGGTACATGCTGGTTGGCGAACCGCAATCGGGCAAGTCCACCACCCTCAAGTACTCTGGGCTCCAGTTCCCCATCGGCATGGAGGCCATTTCCGGAGGCGGCGGCACTCGAAATTGTGATTGGTGGTTTACCGAGCAGGGCGTGATCCTGGACACGGCTGGTCGTTTCACCTTCCACGAAGAGACCGCCACCGATTCCGCCGAATGGACCCATTTCCTCAAGCTCCTGGCCAAACACCGCCCCTATTGTCCCATTAACGGCGTCATCCTCGTTATCCCCGTAGACTCTCTGTTGCGGGACAGCAAGGCCGAGTTGGAGGCCAAGGCCCGCAATATCTCCAATAAAATGCTGAACATACAGCAGCTTCTGGCCATTCAGTTTCCCATCTATGTCATGATCACCAAATGTGACCAGATCTACGGCTTCACCCAGTTCTTCAACAAGATGACGCCAGACCAGCAGCGAGAAATGTTTGGCTGGTCCAATCCCGAGGAAGGCTCGGGTTTCGACCCCGCGGCTTTTGAAAAGAGCATGAACGCCATGGTGGGCCGCATTGATGGCCTCAGACGCCGCCATCTCAGCCAGCCCCATTTTATCGATGATTTAGACAAGACCTTCGTATTTCCTGAAGAGTTCCGCGCTGTGGGCGATCCCCTGAAATACTATTTAAGCATCATCTTTCAGGAAAGCGTGTACAAGGATCCCCTGTTTTTTCGGGGGTTCTTCTTCTGTTCGGGCCTTCAGCAGGGCCAGCCCATCGTAAAGGCCTGCCAGTCAATGCTCAGCGATGGGTCTATGTTGGAAAAACTGGAAAATATCTTCGCCAAATCTCGGGCCTTCTTTGTGCGGGACTTCTACACCCGCAAGGTCTTTCCCGAAGAAGGTCTGGTAAGGCGCGCCCGCGAATACGCCCGCAAGGACATTCTAAAGGGTCGGCTCATCTACGGCCTGAACGCCGCCATGTTCGTCTTGGGTTGTCTGTTTATGTGGGCCATGTACTCCAGCCTCAACAAACGCCTGGACAGACCGGTTCAGGCCATCGACACGGCCAACGCGCGATTACAGGCAAGCGACGCCAACTTCTATGGAGACAAAGAGTCGCGACGGTTGATCTACCAGAGCCTCGCCGATCTGAAGGACGGTGTCGGCGTGTCTCGCGAGAAGAGTTTCCTGGTGTTTTTGAAGTCGAAGCAGAACGCGCTCACCGAACATCTGCAAGACACTTTCGCTTACCTGTTCCTGGACCGCATCATGTTGGCTACTATGGATCAGACCTGCGACAAGCTGCGCCGGTTCCAGATGGACGCCACTGGCTCAGAACGGGTTAGCGCTACAGAGCTTCAGCGTTTGAACCTGGCCCTGGCCGAGTTGAAGCATTGGCAATTGAAGGTGGCCGAGGGCGATTCCACCGATTTCAAGCCCTCACTCACGCCCTTCCTCAACCTGAACGCCAGCGATCAATGGGATGGGGAACTGGCTGATTTAAGAGGCGACCTTACGGTTGTTGAGAACCTGGAGAGCTGGTTCCAGGAAGTGTATACCCGTAGTTCCGAAAAGGTTCGGGCCTTTCTCATCGAAGAGATGGTGCGGCGGTCCGCCGGCATGTACAACAACCTGCACACGGAGGTGGTTGGGTTCTACGAGAAGCAACCCGAGTTGCTCGCCTACAGGGAGAAAGCGGCCCGACAAGCCGCAATGAGAACGGCCTACGAGGCCATTCAAAACCCGGCGGCCTCTCCCGAGGAATACCATGACCGACTCATGGAGCTGGCCTCTCATTTCAGTGAAGAGAACCTGGCCCTATTAAATGGGTCCAGCGACGGTTATCTGCCATTTAACGCCATACGCGACAAGGTGATAGAGGCCTTGGGTCCTGCCTTCATGGATTTAAAGCCTAAAGCCGGAGAGGGCGGCCTTTTGGAAAAAACTCAGGAAGCCCTGGGCAGTGGTCGCCGAGACAGAGAACGAGAGAAATTACCTGCTGTGGTTGCCTTTGTGAACCGACTGCTGGCCGTAAACGCCGACGATCTCACCGATCCACGCCGCGATAATCCGCCAGGGGAGGAGGGCCATCTCAAATTAGACACAGACCTCATGTCCTTTTGGGAGAAGATCCTCAAACCCTATGTTCAGGAGTTCAAGGGCCGGGATCCCTACGCCTCTTTGCCCGAAGAAGGCGTGAATCTGGACGGCAACTTGACCCGCCTTCTGGACGCGGGTTCAGACCGGGTCAAGCAGATCCGCGACCTTTTCGACGTGGAGATGTACAATCATTCCGCCAGCATAGATGACGAACGCAAGCGCAAGCGTTTTGAAGACGCCATGCTCGATTATCACGATGATCTGGCGCAGTCGGAACGCAATCGAATAGAAGGGCTTATGCGGGATCTTGCCGCTGATCAAGTTGAAAAAGCGCCCAGCCCGCCCGACACCTGGTCTGAGCTGGTGAGGGCATTCAATCGCTACAGCAACGGCGGCCAGAAATTCGATGAATTCACCAAAGGTCCCAAGTCGCTTGCAGAAAAACTGGGCTCCGATTACCGGCGCCAGATTCGCATCATCTATGCAGGCGTGGACAGCCCGGACCAGGAAATCGAAGACTACGTGAAGAAGACCCATGATCGGTTGGGCCAATTCGGACAAACCCTTGCAGAGCTGAACAATATCAGTCCCAAGGAGTTGGCCAATAATCGCAGCACCTACACCGGCTCTTTTCCTGCGGGCAATCGTCTCGCCAATTTGAAGAATGCGCCCGATTCGCCGCCCATTATGGGACCGCATT
>JBNKOV010000218.1:0-7915 GCA_050294955.1 Holophagae bacterium | reverse complement strand
GCTTTGACGCAACTGGGACAAGGTCTTGGTTGGAAGGAGGCTGGGGACGTCTGGCCTCTGGGGATAATCAAGATGCTCAGGGCGCATTGCGGGCTGAGGCCGCTATAAGCTGGGAGCCGTCTTTATGGTTTCGGGCTTATGTTCATGGTCTGGCGCGGTTGGAGCCCTCGGATTACGAGGGTGACGCAGCCGGTCTTGTGGAAGCTTATGTGGAGGCCATGGCCCGGGTTAATGATGTGAGCCGCTTTCGGTTTCGTTTGGGTCTTTTCTTTCCGCCCACCTCAATGGAGAATACAGGGCCTTTGTGGACCTCGCCTTACACCTTATCTTATTCGGCGTTAAATAGTTGGATTGGCGAGGAGGTGCGGGTCATGGGCTTGGATGTGTCTTATGCCCATGAGTTTGCATCTGGTAAAGATATCTTCTGGGGCGCTTCGGTGTTTGGCGGTAATGATACAGCCGGGGCATTGCTTGCCTGGCGAGGGTGGACCTTGGGGGACAGGTTGACCGGAGCGGGCGAGGTGTTGCCGCTGCCCAATCATGCCTCTCTTGGGCTCCCCGAAGGCGATTTCGCTCTTCAACGGGATTCGGGAACCAGGCCATTTAGCAGTGATTTGGATGACCGCCTGGGGTATGCGGCTCGGGTAGGGTTTGATCTTCAAGGTCGTTGGATTGTGCAGGCGAATTGGTCGAACAATCGGGCCGATCGTAGGCTTTACAACGGCGATTACGCTTGGGAAACGGAATGGATCTCCCTTGGGGCTGAGCTTGAAGTGGTTGGAAATCTTACTTTTATTGGGGAGTTCATGACGGGCGACACGGGCATGGGCTTTCAGACTTTTGGCAATGGTCATGTTCAGCTGGACTTTGAATCTTATTACGGGATGCTGACCTGGTACCGAAACGGTTGGCGGGTTTCTGGCCGATACGACGATTTTATGACCCGAGATCTGGATGCGGATGTGGCTGGATATAATGCGGATCTTAACGACGAATCAGGTGATGCGCTGACGCTTGCGGTTCTGTGGGAGTTTACGGATCGTTGGCGGTTTGGAATAGAGCGGGTTGATCTGACCGTAACTCGGCCCGCTGTGACGCCGGGCGGCCCAAGGGTTTTCCGCGGGGGAGAGGCTTGGACTCTTGAGGCTCGTTACAGTTTCTAATGGATGGTTTAGTGATCGACTCTGGTGAAAATTTCCATGGGGTTTTCAAGATTCTCTACATTTCAACGGTCCTTTCGGGTTAGAATTCAATATCATGTATCCATGAGAGCAAGCGCGGCTCTATATGAGGCAATCGTGGTATTTTGGAGAAAGGGTATTATGGCAAGTTCCGTGTTTCGTCTTCGGCTGCTGATGCTGTTTCTGGTTTTCTGCCCGGTTCTGCAGGCAGGCGATCTGGTTGGCGTTGTTTCGGTGGTTGATAAAAAAGGCCGTCAAATGGACCTGAAAGAAGATCGTGTCATTGTGTTCCTGGAAGGCCGGCCGGCTGCGCTGTCAAAAAGGGACATGGACAAGTCCTATACCATGAATGCGATCGATAAGCAATTTGAGCCCAGGGTTTTGATTGTGCCGAAAGGCGCTACTGTCAGTTTTCCCAATAGTGATCCCATCATTCATAATGTGTTTTCAGTTTCGGGTAAGAACCGTTTTGACGCGGGGCGTTTTGGCAAGGGTAATGGGGCTTCCCATAAGTTCACTTCACCAGGCCTGGTGAGGGTTTACTGCAATGTGCATCACCAGATGAACGCCATTATCTATGTGGCTGAAAATCCCTGGTATGCATATGTAGAACCGGATGGCGCGTTTACGATCAAAAATCCGCCTCCTGGCGAATGGCGCATAACAGCCTTGCATCGGGTTGCAGGAAAGACCAGCAAGAATCTGACGATTGGTCAAGGGGACCATCCTCCTTTAACCCTGGAATTGGCCGCCCAGCGGAAGCGATTGAAAAGGCACTTGAATAAACACGGTAAACCCTATAAAAAGCGTCGATCCGAGAAGTATTGATTTTAGGAGCGGGCATGCGTTTCACGTTCACCCAAAAGGTAGTTACGGCAATTTTAAGCATGATTCTATTATTGATGGGAGGGGTTCTCGTTCTCTTTGATTGGCGAACCCGGTCCATCGCCGATGGGGAAGTGACTCGCAGGCTGTATCAGACAGACACCGCCTTTGACAACTATATTGAGGCTACTGCTGAAAAGCTGAGGACGGTGAACGCCTATATCAGTGGGAATAGCTTTTTTAAGGCCTATATGGCGGAGGCCATTGAGAATGGCGATACGGATTCGCTTTTGGATCAATACGAAGAGATTCGGGGTTTTTCCAAATGTGAGTTTATGATTGTTCTCGACGGGGACGGAGAGCCGGTGGCGGAGTATCCCGGAGGCGACAATGGCGAGCCTTTGATTGCAATGGAGAGTCTGGATACCTTGGGCGCGTTTATTGAAACGTTAAATAACCGCCTTTATGCGGGTTATGACGATGAGGTTTCCGATGGTCTAAATGAGAATGGTGGACCTCCGCCGGAAGAGGCGCAACCTGCTGAAGAGGATGATGCGCTTATTGGCTCCCTCGCAAGTCAGGGGCGTCTTTATAATGTTGTGACCAGTCCCATTACTGATGATGAGTATCTCCATGGTTATGTGGTGGTTGGATATTCTGTGGATGATAAGCAGGCGGAAAAAATTGGCAGGATTACCAATTGTGATTTGATCATCCTTTCCGGCAAGGGCATGGAGCAGAGCAGGGTGGTGGCTCGTTACTTTGAAGGTGAGGGTAATGAGTATGCCGATTCCGAGCTGATTGAAGCTCTGTCCGGGGGCATGGATGAGGAAGTCTTTGACTTCAACGTGAAGGGTAGTCACTACAAAGGGCTAATAAGTCCAATCAAATCTGTGGGGAATCGGGTTGTTGGCAGACAGGTTACCATTAAATCCATGATGGCGGAGAAGGCGCCGTTTCGCAGTATTCAATCGGGCATGGTGCTTATTGGTTTTCTCGCTCTCCTGATTGTGTCGCCTTTGAGCGTTGTCGCGGCTCGGGGGGTTACCCGACCTGTGAACCACCTTGTGGGCGCCATTGAAAAGGTGAGGGAAGGGGAGTATGACGAAAAGCGGATTCAGGTTAAGAGCAAAGATGAAATAGGTCTCATGGCGGGGGCTTTCAAGGCTATGGTCCGTGAATTGCGAGAGCAGCAGGAGCTTATTGAGTTCCTTGAGCGCTCCTCCCAGGATCGTCAGGTAGATCCTGACCGGACCCAGGCAGTGACCCACGATAGGGAAACGCTTCATACGGGCGCTGTTCGACAGGCCATGAGTGACGACGATCATTTGCCCGCTGGTTTTCTGCTTGCTGGCCGTTATGAAATTAAGGGCGTGTTGGGGCAGGGCGGCATGGGCGTTGTGTATCAGGCAAAAGACAACACGCTTGATGAGATTGTGGCCATCAAAATGTTGCACCTGGAACGGACCGAAAATGCCGACATGTTGAAGCGCGAGACCAAGTTAGCTCGCAAGGTGACCCATCGCAACATTCTTCGAATATATGACTTGGGCGAGCTTCAGGAGATCCAGTTTATCAGCATGGAGTATGTAAACGGCATTACCGTGAAGAAACTGCTGGAGAGAACCGGGCAACTGCCTTTGGGAATTGGCCTGCGAATTGCCCGTCAGGTTTGTATGGGCCTGTCTGCGGCTCATGCCGCCGGTATCGTGCATGGCGATATAAAACCGGAAAATGTGATCATCAACAAAAGAGGCGAAATTAAGATCATGGACTTTGGCGTCGCCCGAATTGCCGCAGTGGAAACGGGCCAGGGGGGGATGGTTTCCGGCACGCCGCGATATATGCCTCCTGAGCAATTTCAAGGCCGGGGGATTGACAGCAGATCTGATATTTATAGCCTTGGCATTATGCTATTTGAGCTGTTTGCAGGGAGGCCGCCCTTTACGGCGCGGACATTGCCGGAGCTTTTCACCCACCATCTCTCCCGAGAGTTGCCGCCGCTGAAGGAGCTGAATCCCAAAGCGCCGACAAGACTGGCGGAGATCATTGTGCGAGCAGCAAGCAAAAGGCAAGAGGACCGATACGCCTCAGCTCGGGAAATGCTGGCTGCGTTGAAAACCATTTAACGGCCATGAATTGAGGGCGTAACATGGAGCAGGTTCTTGATGTCATTGCCCCAATATTTGGGATGGCCGTCATTGGGTATGGAGCTGGTCGGGTCGGTCTTTTGAATGAAAACGCGGGGCGGGGGTTGTCGCTTTTCGTTTTTAAGTTGGCAATTCCGATCATGCTTTTTCGGACTTTGGGTCGCCTGGAAATTCCCGAGGTGGAATGGCGGGGCATGGCAGCCTACTACGGGGCGGCTGGGACCGTATACCTGGGATGCGCCTTTTTTGCGCGACGAGTGTTCAAGCTTTCGGGCGTTCAAAGTGGCGCATACGCCATGGGTTCAGCTTTTGCCAATACAGTGCTTTTGGCATTACCCATCGTTTTAAAGGTTTATGGAGAGAAAGGGGCTTTGCCGCTATTGTTGATAATTTCCTGTCACACCACGTTCCTATTCAGCTTGGGAACCGTCTATGTGGAGGCCGGTCGGGCTGAGGGCAAGGGATTATGGGTTACGTTGAAAACCATCACCAGGGGGTTGGCGACCAATCCCATTATCTTGGGCCTGGCCTCTGGATTGCTACTCAATATTACTGGGCTTCCTCTTCCCAAATGGATGGATGAAATTACCCTCATGTTCACCCAAGCCGCAGTGCCAGCAGCCTTGTTTTCAATGGGCTTGTCATTATGCGCGTTTAAGCTGGCCGGTGATTTAAAACAAGTGATCGCATTGGTGATTTGGAAGTTGTTGGTGCATCCGCTGATTATGTGGATTTTTGCTACATTCATCTTCCATCTTTCTCCAATCTGGACATCGGTAACCGTGTTGGCGGCAGCCATGCCGTCTGGGGTTAACGCCTACCTGTTTGCGCAAGGCTATGAAAGTAAGGAGGCTACCGTAGCTGCAGCTGTCTTGTTGAGTACTGGGTTGGGGATGGGCACTATAAGTCTGATGCTTTTGATAGGGCCTGGCCAGCTAGGATTTTAGACGGTTTAAAGCTTGATCGATCTCAATTTTCTTCGATGAACCCAAACCCAGGCAAAGGAGAAAAGGGCCGTGAAGGGACTTAGCAGAAGCAGTGGACCCAGAGGAATGCCTGCGAGGAAGGGTTTCCTCAATGCTGCTCGATGTTGTCTTGACAGTTCGTTGGAGCACGTGAGATTGGACCAATTCGCGATTTTTTCCACAGAAATATGTTTCCCCGGACATGCCGTGGCGCTGCAATCTCTATGGAGCATCACGGCATCTTGGGGAATATCGTATTGATCGCAAATGGCTTGAATAGATCCTGCAAGCGCCGGTTTCAAGCCGTCAGGGACGGGGCCGTCCTCATAATTCCCAACAATGCATAGGTGGAGCGCCATGGTATTGCAGGCCATGCTTTTTGTGGCGCGCGAATACCAGAAGAAGAAATACCGCCAACCGGATTCCAGGTGACCTGTTGGGGCGTTTGCGCTGCCATTGGAGAGGAGAAGGTGATAGGCCATTCCGCCATAACGTTTTAAATGAGCCCGTTGGATCGTTTTATAGTCGCCGATCTGGGACGCCGTATGGTGTATGACAAGTTGAGAATAGCGGTATTTTGGAAGTAGGGCAAGCGGAAGGTGGAGTGTGATCAAAATCGCGGCCAGGTAATGGAGACGAAGAATTTTAAACATAACAGTCCTATTTTAAGGGGCGCGCCTTGACCCATCTAACGAAAAGAGGTACAAAAAGTTGCAGGGTTGCGGTTGAGCGTAAACCAGGAAGAGATTGCGAGGGTGTGATGAAACAGAGGATTGTGGGGTATCATGAGGATGAGGAGGGGTGGCAGGTCGCGGATCTGGCGTGTGGCCATACCCAACATATACGCCATAATCCTCCATGGGAGAACCGCCCCTGGGCTGTAACAGAGGAAGGCCGAGAGAATCATCTGGGCGCTATTTTGAATTGCCTGGATTGCGATGTATAATGTCAGGACTTTGAAGAGGGAGGCAGTGATGCCAATTGGAAATTGGAAACCGGGCGAGGAAGTGAAGCATCCTGTAGATGATATGGTTCAACTCGATCTTTCCAAGTTGGACGTAACATCCAGATACAAGTTGTTAATAGGCGGCATCGTGCCCAGACCCATAGCGTTGGTGAGCACCATCAGCTCCAATGGCGTGCCCAACCTGGCCCCTTTCAGCTTTTTTAATGGTGTAAGCAGTGAGCCGCCCTGCCTCGTTTTCTCAGCATCTTATAAGCCGGATGGCAGCGAGAAAGACACATTGGCAAACATCAAACAAACAAAAGAGTTTGTAGTTCATACGGTTAGCGAATGGTTTGTTGAGCCCATGAATCAGACATCCGCAGCGTATCCGGCCGAAGTAAATGAAATTGAGAAAGTGGGGCTTACAGCCATCCCAGCAGTGTGCGTCAAGCCGCCTAGAATCAAGGAGTCGCCTGTCCATTTTGAGTGTAGATTGGAAAAGTTGGTTCAGGTCGGAGAGGTAGAAAGTGGCGCCGCAACATTGGTTATTGGACGAATTCTGATGGCGCATGTATATTCTGACGCTTACCAAAACGGAAGAATCCTTCATGAAAAGTTAAAGCCGATCGCTCGCATGGGGGGGCTTGCATATGCCGAAATAAACGAAACCTTCGAGTTGAATAGGCCCAGGCTCGAACCTGACAACGCAACCAGGCGATAAATCCACAGCGCAATAAACCATCAGATTCTATGAATTTTCACATAAAAAGAAAGCCCAATATTTGTTTAAAAACAGACATTACTGGCAATAGATAAAAAGTTTTGGACATAGGAAGATGAATACAGGTTAGGTGATTATCCTCCCTTCTATAAAAAAAAAACATTAGAATTCTGGATATTTACTTGAATTATTAATGCATGTCAAGATAAGATAATGTCCCTGCTATGGAGGAATTATGAAAGAAGCAATCACCTTTGCAGTAGACGCAACCGGGTTTTCTCATTATGTCGAAGTTTCACCGGGTATGAGACGGCAGTTAAGTCTGGATGAGGCTGGCGCAGTCATTGATGAATGGCCTGGGGATTTTCCGGGCAATTTCAAGCCGGGCATTTATTCTGCAATGCTTGAAGTAACTGGCGATATAGAAAATCCAGATTTAAAGTGGACCAAGATTCAAAAGATGACTGCTTATCCACCTTGGGCGAAAGTACAATCCGTCCCTGAGTTTAAAGAAAAAAAAGTTAAACCGAAAAAGAAGAAAGAAGAACCCAAACTCAAGGTTCGGGTGCGTAGAGATGGGGAAGTGCTTTAAGTTATTGTCAAAGTAGCCTAGGGCCATCTAACTTAAACCTGCTTTTGCAAGAGTCATTGGATGACCCATGAACTTTGTCGAAACAAAAGCAACTTAAAGTGGAGTTAATTTTAGATTTCGGGTTTGCTCAGCCAGGATTCTACAGCTTGCGCCAGGTCTTTTTTCTCTGCTTCTTCCTTAACCCGGGTTCTTTGAATCATTCTATCTAACTGAAACATCATCCGTTTTTTCTCCAGATTTGTAGCCTTATCGGTCGGGGCAAAAGCGTCACCGCATTGTTTGAGAATACAAAGAAATTCGAGATGGGATAACTTGCCGCCAGTAAGCTGAGAACTGAGCTTTTGAAAAATCCCGAGTTCCATATCAGGCCTCCATGAAATCAACTTTAAAACCGATTTGCCACGATGTCGAGTTCAAAATGTTCAGGTTAGGATAGCCCAGGGGGATCCTAATTTCAACCGGGAAATTGTTGAAATGGCCATTTTTTACAGGACAGGCACGTATAATGTTCTGCAATATATGAGCTTGCGATGAA
>JBNKOV010000217.1:0-7922 GCA_050294955.1 Holophagae bacterium | reverse complement strand
AGGGTTAGAAACCGCCCGTGAAGATCGTCCAGAGTTTCCTTCATCACGCCCGGGTCGTAAATGCTGGACATGAACGGTCGATACATTTTATCATCGGCCTCATGTTCGCCGTTGAATTCCTGCTGTATCGCCTTTATTTTGCGCCGGCTGTAATTTTGGCTTTTAAACAGACCTGTAATTTCAGAAGCCGCGCCCTCTAGATCCAATAAACCTCGGGCGTCCTGAATATCCATGATAATGGAGCCCTTGTTCAAGGCGTCCAATTCAAAACGATAAGAACCGACAAATGTATAACGCCGAGAGGTTAAACTGCCGTAGGCGGTTTGCCCCAGAAAGGTGGCGGTCTCCCCTACCCGCAGCCCCAGTTTCTGGGTGAGATCTTCAGACATGAGAATCTCCCCGGAGTTCATTGGCAAGCTCCCACGCACCAGAGCCGTTTTAAGCTTTAAAACATCCCTGTCCTCAGCCTTTTCCCCAAGAAGAGGAAGACCCAATCCCGTCACAGAGCCCCGTGCTCTTGTATTGCCGTAAAGATTGGGAATATCAATGAGGCCCTGAAACTGGATTCTGGGCAACCACACGAGTTCGGGAAATTGCTGTTCTAATTTCTGTTGCAAGGCGTCGGCATGATACAACGCAAGTTCGTTGGATGGACGGTCCATTTCCTGAGCCTGGGCAAAGGCAACCACCCGCAAATGCCCCGTGCGGTAAGCGGCGCTTTTGTGGATTAAGTCGTCCTTCAAACCCTGAGACCACCCATGGAGCACCACCGTTAAGGCTGAGCACCCTGCAATCAAAACCAGAATAATCAGATTGCGCCGCCATTGACGGATGAGGCCCTTCAACACAAAATACATCATAAGGCCTTTCCTCTTAGGGCTTCGGCAGGATTGCACCTGATGATGGTCATGGTGGGAAGGTAACTCACCAGCCCGGCGGCCAGCAAAACTGCCAGCCCGGCGACCACAATGAGTTTCATGCTGTAAACCGGATACAAAAGCGCGCCGCCCGAAGAAATGCCCTCCATAGCGGACCAGGCTAAAAGGGGAATGCCGTACACTGCGCCCAACACCGCTGCGAGAAGACCGCTCAGCCCCCCTTCTAAAGTAAACATACGGGCCACGTCTCTGCGCCTCATGCCAAGGGCCAGCAACGCGCCGATCTCTTTTTTCCTACGAGAAATGGAGACCGCTTGAGTTTTGAATACAGCCAGAATAGCCAGGGCCGCCAACGCAAGGATAATTGAAAAGAATAGCTGCAATTCCAGCCAGATGGAACGCTGAATATCCTTCAAAAGATCCGCCTGGGACATATAAGGCCAGGAAGGTCGGAAAGGTTCGGGAAAACCACTCGCAACAACCACCAGGGTCGCGTGTCTCGGGGACGATGTCATTTCTTGTAAATCCTTCAGAGCCAACCAAATCTGCCCACGGTCTATACTCTCTAGACCTGTATCCATCACCCGTGCAACCCTCATGTTTCGGGCCACAAATTCTCCCGCTGCGCTACGCCAGCCAATCATCACATTGTCGCCTTCATCCAAGGAAAGCGACTTCGCCATGTCCTCGCCCATCATGACAGGTGTTGGCCCGCCTTCATGAACCAGGAATTTGGAAGGCAACTCCAAGATGGTCTGATCGGGGTCAATGCCCTTAAAAATAACCTGCTGGGGTTGCCCTTGCAAATAGACCGTTCCCGAACTCACCAGAATGGACGTGGCCCGGGAATTCTCGATCAGAGATTGGAGTTGCCGGGTAAGGGGTCCATGGGCTTCCTGCAACGAGGACGCATCGTCCGCCTCATAATTAGGATGATGATACTGGCCGCCGCCAAACTCAAAACGAATCTTTAAACCGCTCCTATGTTGAGAGATGCCCTCGTAAAGCCCCTGCCCCCACACCATGACCACGAAAGCGAGCGACAGTCCGAAAGCGTTGACCCATGTGGGCCAGCCCGCCGAAATGAGATTTCGCATCGCCAGTTTCAGGATCATGATTCGCGCTCCTGTCGCAAGTCCTCCGAAACAACGCCATCGGTTAAAGTAATTTTCCTGCTAAGATGCCCCATCACCCTTTCATCGTGAGTGGCGATGAGGAACGTGGTTCCCAAATCCCGGTTTATTCGAGCCATGATTTCAAGAATTGAGTGACTGTTCTGGGTGTCTAAATTGGCGGTGGGTTCGTCGGCCAGAATAATTTCTGGCTTTTTCACCACGGCCCGGGCGATCGAAGTTCGCTGTCTTTCCCCGCCAGAAAGGTCACCGGGCCGCGCATTGCCCATATCCGCAAGGCCTACCCAATCCAAGGCCGCCATAACCATGCGCCGCCGGGTGGTCTTGTCGATGGTTTGGAGGAGAAGCGGAAACTCTACATTTTCATAAACCGTATAAGCCGGAAGCAGATTGAAGGTTTGGAAGATGAACCCAATATGTTCGTTCCTCAACTGCGCCGATTCCTTGTGACTCAGGCTCTCCACCTGATAGCCCAACACAACCGCCTCGCCTTCCGTTGGCTTGTCTAAAGCCCCTAAAATATTGAGCATTGTGGTCTTACCCGACCCGCTCGGCCCAATAATACCAGCAAACTCGCCCTCTTCAATCGCCAGATTCACCCTATCGAGAGCAAACAGATCGCTGCGTCCCATTTTATATCTCTTGGTCAGACCATGTGTTTTGATCAGAGCATGCATTCATAGGGTCCTTTCGGATTCCGGCGTCCTCATCTTGAGCGACGATTTCAGCTTACCCCATCATCGCTTATTTTGAGTTGAGGTTCAATAATGAAATACACCCAGCTCTCATCCTTTACACCCTGTAAACCGCACGGATTTATAATTCGCTCTTGATACACCGCCATTTTACGCTATAGTTTCCCCAAGGCGTCTGCCGACTTCGTTTTTTTTGGAAGGCTTATCTATGCATGAACAACTGAGAGTTTGGATAAAGGATTTTGTTCCAGAAGAGGCAGCGGGCTGGATATCCTATGGCATTGTGATTACCGGCCTTCTTGTTGTCTGCCTGATTGCGGGATACATAGCCAGGCGTTGGCTTATGTACGCCGTCGCCACAGCCATCCAAAAAAGCAAAAACAAATACGACGACATCTTTTTAGAAAAACAGGTCTTTCAACGCCTCTCATGGCTCGCCCCGGCCATGGTAATCTCCGTTTCAAGTCCGCTCTTGTTCGACACCTCAAGCCACGATGCCCTGCTGGGGGCAATCGACAATTTTGTAGCCATCTACATCATGATCGTGGGCGGACTCTTCTTCAGCGCAGTATTGAGCGCCATCGCCGAGATCTACAACCGCAAATTCGGCTCTACCATCTACAACCCCAAGGGACTGTTCCAAGCCTTGCGCATCGTCTTGGTCCTAATCGTCATCACCCTGGTTATTGCAAAGGCCACCGGCCGGACTCCCATGTACCTCCTGGGTGGATTGGGCGCTTTAACCGCCGTGATTCTTTTAATTTTCAAGGACACCATCCTGGGATTTGTCGCGGGGATCCAACTTGCTTTCAACAAGATGGTCCAAATCGGCGACTGGGTTACCGCGCCTCACGCCGGGGCCGACGGCGATGTCATCGACATCACACTCACCACCGTTAAAATTCAGAACTGGGACAAAACCATCTCCCATGTGCCCATCTACTCCCTTACCACCAATGCGTTCACCAATTGGCGAGGCATGTCGGAATCGGGCGGTCGCCGAATTAAACGCTCTTTGTTTATCGACATGAATTCGGTTCGCTTCTGCGACGAGCCCATGTTGAAGAAACTCGCAGGATTCCGTCCCCTCGAAAATTATCTGAAGGAAAAAAAAGAGGAGCTTCAAAAGTGGCGCGCTGAAAAGAACCTGCCCGAAACGGACAATTTAAACGGACGCCAGTTAACCAATCTGGGAACCTTTCGCGCCTATGTCTCCAACTGGCTGAGAGACAACCCTCACATCCACACAGATATGACCTTTATCGTTCGCTACCTCGCGCCCACGCCCAAAGGCCTGCCGCTGGAAATATATGTGTTCTCCAATGATCAGCGCTGGGTTCAATACGAGGGAATTCAAGCCGACATCCTAGACCATCTCCTGGCCATTCTTCCGGAGTTCAAGCTGCGAATCTTCCAAGATCCCAGCGGCCACGATTTCCAAACCGGCGCCATGAACGCCAGGCCATGAATAATTTGAAAGGGAGTTGTAATCAGGGTCAGAGGCGAAAACGGCCCGGTTTTTGGCAAAAACGCTGAGAACGTCCTCCCCATTTGCGCCCAACCGCCAAATCCCGCTGCGAGGAAAAAGTGTTAAGAAGCTTACTCCGCGCAGAAATAGAGCGGATTTCTTATCTTCAAACCCATTTGATGATTCAATTGAAAAAAATAAACCGTGAAATCAGCCAAAAGGTGAATTATAAATGAATTTGAGCACACGATCCTATGAACAATCTGTTATGATTCATCTGACAGGAGGCAAGGCGAAATGCAGAACAAGATACTTGTAGTAGAAGATGAAGCAAAAATTAGAGAAGGCCTGGTCACTTCTCTGACTTGCAACGGTTTTGAAGTAGAGACGGCGGAGCGTGGCGATGAGGCGTTAGCGAAAACCATCATTTCAAAACCCGACTTGATTATTTTAGATATTATGCTCCCAAAACTTAACGGTTTTGACGTTTGTGAGAACCTCCGGGAGAATGGCGTTAAAGCGCCCATTTTGTTCCTCACAGGAAAAACCAAGGAAGCTGATCGGGTAAAGGGTCTGGAAAAGGGCGGAGATGACTACATCACAAAACCCTTCTCCATTAAAGAACTTATAGCTCGTGTAAAGGTACATCTCCGCCGCACCACGAAAGTTGAAGAGCCCACCAAAGATTCACCCATCACCATTAAGAACCTCACCATCGATTTTGAGGCTCGTTCCTGCTGGTCGGACGAGAAACGCATCCATCTTTCGGAAAAGGAATACCTCATTCTTCAATTCCTCATTAATCACAAAGGAAAGGTTGTAGAAAGAGACACCCTGCTTCGCGAAGTTTGGAAGTATAAAGATTCCGATCTTGGCACGCGCACCGTAGATGTGACCATTGGTAAATTACGTCAAAAGATAGAACTGGATCCTGCTCACCCAAAAGTTATCCAAACAAGACATGGCAGAGGCTATATAATAGAATAACTTTGGAAACAGGGTCGATTAGGGCGGTTTTCACAACAACGCTGCGTAAGCGGATCCCATTTCACTTTCGTTTTTTTAGGATCCGCCAACGCCGTAAAGAGGTATGCAAGGGAATTTCGCGCGGGAAATTCTGCTTGCCTCTTTGCCGCCAAATCCCAACACAGACCAGACGCCTTTAATGTAAAGCGCACAAACTCAACGACCGCCCATTTCAGGCTTCATCGAACACCCCGCCAAAAGTCTGGCGCCACAAACGGGCGCCCTGCCGCCGCATTTGCTTCCGCTGCATCAGTCCCACGATTCGCTGGAACTCACGATGGATCTGCGAGAACTGTCATCGTCCCCGCTGTAACTGGCGCGGCGCTTCAAGCAATGGTCATGGTCTTGGCTGGTCCTCACCCCACGCTTCGGACAACGAGCATCCCACCCGCTGAAACGGACGCCATGCGTCCTAGAACCGCCATGCCGCCCACTGCAACGGACGTCATGCGCCCTGGAACAGCCATCCCGCCCGCTGTAGAGGCCGCGCTCCCAATAATTCGCCCCGCCATGCTCGCTGGAACTGCCCCCTTGCTTCCTGAAACTGGCGCCGCCCTTTCTGCCACTGCCCCAATTCTTCCTTCAACTGGCAACGCTCCAACTGCAACTGCTCAGAATCCTGGGCCGACGGTTCAAATACCAGCTACAACACCCTTAAAAACCAAGGCTATGTCGAACTTCAACCCTCGGAAGATCGCCCTCTGAGGGTCATTTGCCCCTCTCATTCATAACCATTAATCGTAAGCAAAAGTCTCGATGGAAATGGCGTGGCGGATAGTTTTAAGATCGGGTTGATTCTCCAAAAAGTTATCCGGCCCATAGCTGAGTTGAAAAGAACCAGCTCCCGCTATCCAACGCATTCGCCGCACCATAACATCCGCCGGAACAGGGGCTTGGGTTGCTGGATTCAAACTGGGCAATTCAAAAATGGTCTTCCACATGGTTCGATCATAGGGAACGGCAAGTTTCACCTTGTTTTGCAGATACCGCTTGATAGCCATTTCCCGTTTAGCAGTGGGAGCCACCGTCACCATGGCGTAATCATACTCCTTCACAATAGCGGGATAGAACTGGCTGTATTTGCGCATGCTCTCCTCCTCCACAAGGGCAGACTCCGCCACATTACGGATGGTTTCCAGCGGCGCGCAATACCGCTCGGCTCTCTTGTGAAGCAGAAGCGTGAAATCACTGAGAAAACGCGTTTTGAGTCTAGACCACTCACTCAGCAATTTGGGATCCGCTCGAATCGCCTCGACATCCCCCGGCATGCCCCACTGAGAGGCGTACCAATCCAAAGCAGCAGGCCCGGCGTCTTCATCTTCGGCCATATAAGCGTCCTGACCAAACACCAGACCGGCGAAATCACCCGCCGCCGCCAGATCTTCATAAAGCTGCAACACCGTTTCGCGAGACACCGGGTGGAAAATGGAAACCCTCGGAACTCTAGCTTCTCCGGAAGTTGACTTAAGATAGGCCACCTCCGATTCAACGGGAAACTCCCAAGCCGTAACGGGCAGATGGGCATAGACATTGGTTCCGCATCGCGTCTTGATCTGCCATGAGATGAAATTGAATAAGTCGGCCTTCATGGGCAGATGACGGTTGGGGAAATAGAGCCCGTCCGCCGCGCCGTCCCCATCATCATCAGACCAGACCTTCAGAATAACATCCGCCGTTTCCATGGCGCGAACCCGATCCAACAGGGTGTCGATATTCTTGCGCATCACTTTCACGTCTTCATTGAAGACCTCATCCAAAGAAATCCGAATCATGCGGCGCGTCGCTTTGCGGTAGGGATGGTGAAGAGAATAAACCACCTTGTCAAGATCCGGGTTTTTAACCATCAGGTGACGCCCAATTCTCTCAGAACCCGGCCACCTCGGATCAAACACATAATTCAGGGGTTTATCCAAGACCATAGAGGCTTCCATGCCCAGCGACTTGCTTATCTCAATGGTGGTTCGGTTAAACTTGCCATACGGCCAGGCAATGGCAATCGGACGCTTCCCCACCTTCGCCTCAATCTGGTCCGCGCTTTTCTTCAGGTCGGCGTATATCCTGCGGTAATAAGCCGCATCGCTCTCATAGGCTCCCGTTTTCTTATCGTACAAACGCACAATCGCCATGGGCAATTTGCTGCCAAAACCGTTGGCCAGACCGCCCCGATGCAGATTAAAACTATGGGAAATCACATCAACAAGGCCGCTTTCTGAAACCTCGCGCAATTGCGCCCAGCTCATGAAGTCTTCCGGCCCCAGGGTTTCGCCGGCATATTCAACTTCTGTATCCTTTTCCGGTTCAATCCAGGCGCCCACCACCGCTGCGGCTGCGGGAAACCGGAAAAGTTTCAACATGGGAAAAACGCGGGTGTAAAAACTCTTCAGCCCATCGTCGAAGGTTAACAGGATCGCTTTTTCCGGAAGAGGACGCAGCCCTCGCTCCGCATCCAAAATATCCTGAATGCGAACCGGCGTATAGCCGTGTTCCTTCAGCCAGGTGAACTGATTGAAAAGGTTCTGGGTGGAAACCTCCATTTCGTCGGGATCGTAATTGCCAAAAACCTCGTCGCCCACGCCGTGGTAGCAGATGCTCTGATACGTGGGTCCGGAAAACAGATGATTGTCAGACCCGGCGGAAAGAACCGGACTCAGCATGAGAAAAACAATTCCAGCAACCCGCCACAACATGAAACCCTCCAACGAAAACGCAGCCCTAAACCCCC
>JBNKOV010000216.1:0-7930 GCA_050294955.1 Holophagae bacterium | reverse complement strand
ATCGCAACCGACCACCTTTTCTTCCAATGATTTTCAGTACATGCGGCTCCTGATTTGCGCGCCCCACAAAATAGACCAAAACCAGCTCTATATGCAAATGCTGATTCCTTTAGAACTCTCCGCTACAAAGCTAAACTAAAGCATCAGAATCAAGAAGCTGAAGAAGTCGCAGGCAGGCAGCAAAACTGTGCCCTCCTACATACAACCTCCAAAAAGAAGGAGATGGCTTTATTGCTTTTTCTTGAGTTCAAGCCGGTTTGTGACTCTGCCAAAAGTGTCCATGCATTTAGAGAAAAATGGGTGAATAGAGCCTTATAAGCAAGATTTTCATTTCATTTCCTCCTCAAATTGGTTAAAGTGTCGAACGATCCTCGGTCTGAAAGGTTGCAAAAATCCAAACAGACTGGGATATACTCTCTCCCAATATGACAAAAAGGTAATCTTTGTGTCATAATGGGGCAAGGTAACTTTGCTAAACTCCACTCCATGCGGGTCTGGCCCGGAGGTACTGATGAAAAAACTTAGCATTGTGGTTCCCATTTTCAATGAATTAGATAACTTAGATCAATTGGTTTCAGAAGTAGAGAGTGCGGTGAGCAAGCTTTCTATTCAAGATTGGGAAGCCATTTTGGTTGACGACGGCTCAACAGATGGCACAAAAGATCATCTGGCCAAACTCGTGGAGCAGAAAAAACCCTTTCGATCACTTCACTTTTCAAGCAATCAAGGACAAACAGCCGCAATGGATGCCGGTATTAGAAATGCTGACGGCAAGATCATTGTTTTCATGGATGCAGATCTACAAAATGACCCAAAAGATATCGGAAAACTCTTAGAAAAATTGGAAGATGGCGTGGACTGTGTATGCGGGGTTAGAGTAAAGCGCAGAGACAATGCCCTCCGCCTGCTTTCATCCAAGATCGCTAATGGCGTCAGAAATTGGCTTTCCCAGGAGACGATTACCGATACCGGCTGTAGTTTAAAAGCCTTCCGAAGAGAGTGTTTTGAGGGCATGCAACTATTTGAGGGCATGCATCGTTTTCTACCTACACTGGTAAAGATGAGAGGCTTTCGCGTAATCGAAGTTCCTGTTAACCACCGCCCTCGATTTGCAGGAGACTCCAAATATGGTGTTTGGAATAGAGTATTCAAGTCTTTCAAAGATCTCCTGGCGGTTCGTTGGATGAAGGCTCGAATTCTTAAGTATGACATTTGTGAAGTGCATGCACACGAAAGTTTGGGGGGAGACAACCCTCCCAAGAAAGACCTCCAGGTGGCTTGATGGATAAGACGTGGGGCGCCGAGTTTATTGCGACATTAACCGATCCATGGGCCTTGCTGGGATTCTCTGCACAATTGCTTTTCTTTTCCCGCTGGATTGTTCAGTGGTGGGTTTCCGAAAAAAAAGGGGAAAGCCATGTGCCTCTGTCATTCTGGCTTATAAGCCTTACTGGGGGCCTCATGCTTTTAATTTACGCAATTAAGGAATCTCAACCGGTTTTTGTTTTAGGACAACTGGTTGGTATTGCTAACTATAGTAGGAATATAATGCTGATCCGCAAGAAAAAATCCGATGCCTGAAATCAGTAAGACTCATGTGCTATTATGGCTACTGGTAGGGCTTTTCCTTTTCCCAGGTCTGGGCAGTTACGACCTTTCGGCTCCTGACGAACCACGTTTTGCCTTAGTTGCTCGTGAAATGATGGAAAACGGTTCGTGGTTTATGCCACACCGCAATGAAAAGCCTTACCCAGACAAGCCCCCCTTGTTTTTTTGGTCTATTGCAGGTTTTTCCTACCTCCTTGGCGGAGAGGTTAACGCGTGGAGCGCAAGACTTCCCTCGGCCTTTGCGGCTCTCGGAGCTCTTTTGCTTATTTTCTTTTGGGCAAAAGATAAAGAGAATCCCCATAAGGCACCATTAACGATTCTTACCCTAGTTTCTTCCTACCGATTTGTCTTTGAAGCAAGAATGGCTCAAATCGACATGTTGCTTTGTTTATTGATTACAGCGTCTGCAACACTGGGATATAATGAGTTAACACAAGGGTCCAAAAGAGGGCGAGTACCTTTGATAGGGCTTCTTCTGGGGCTGGGTATTTTAGCAAAAGGACCTGTTGCGATGATCATCCCCTTGGGAGCATTGCTGTTGTTTGGTTTATTCAAAGGCAAAGACGTTCTCCGGCGCTTTCCCAAAAGAGTGATTTTGTGGGGCCTTTTACCCCCACTCTTGTGGTTGATAGCGCTCCTAATCCAAGTAGCCGCCAACGGGGAGTGGGCCTATTTGGAGAACTTGCTATTTAAACAAACCTTGACACGTTATCTAAACCCCTGGCATCACTACAAGCCTTTCTACTATTTTTTTCGGGTCATCATCTCCGACTTCATGCCGTGGTCATGGATTCTCATCGCAGCCATACCATTTAGTAAATCACAACGCTCTCAATTAACGGACCGCCAGCGCTTTGCCTGGGCCTTTGTCATTTTCACGTTATTTTTCTTTAGCTTGTCTAAAGGCAAGAGGGACCTGTACATTCTTCCGCTCTACCCTTTTGCAGCTTATTTAACTGCATGCCGAATAGACGATTGGATAAAAAAGAGCGCAGGTTGGAAAGCCAGTATTGCATGGACCTTGACCGCTCTCATTCTTTTCATTGTCGGCCTTGCTATAACTTTGTTGGCAACTGGAAATCTGGAGGTTGTTCCCCAGTGGGTAGAAATTTCATACCCCCAGCTATCACTTGCCGTTTTGGGCTGCCTGGCCATAATAGCAGCCTGTACATGCGTAGTAATGGCCTGGCGAAAAGGTCATGTGAAAGCGTTTTATTCCACTGTCTGTTCCATGTTTTTTATTGTTATGGCGCTCTACTTGATTGCTCTGCCCTTGATCAGCCCTTATCGCAGTGCAAGACGCTTCATGGCGGAAGTAGACAAACATTTGGCCAGTGCAAACCAGGATCTGATATTGGGAATGGTGCAATATCGTTCCGCTTATCGTTTTTATGGGCAAAATCCCCTTGTGGAATTACGCACCAATAATGGTCTTCCCAATCCAGAACTTGATGATGCAAAGGCTTTCTTTGAAAAGAACCCGAATGGGTGGTTGATTGTGAGGGAATCGCACTGGGAAGGCGCTTTAAATGAAAGTCGGAAAGTGCATGTTAGAATGCGGATAGGCAGGGGCTCGGAATTTCTTTTAATAGGGCCGGCGGGATAGCAAGACAACCAAAAACCATCCATTGGCACATTTAATCATTGACCAAAAACCAAAAACAACCTAAGATGATGTCATATCGTTTCTGGAGTGTGAACTATGGTCAAGGTACTAGATATGCCTTTGGAGGATCGTCCTCGCGAAAAACTTCTTGCCAAAGATGCTGCGGCATTATCAGACGAAGAGTTACTAGCAGTTTTTTTGGGAAAGGGCACAAAAAAGATGCCTGTATTAATGTTGTCTCGTCAAGTTCTCAAACTCTTAGATCAGGTAGGACCAAACCCCGGACTTGATGCACTCCAAAGCATACCAGGAATTGGCCCAGCGCGAGCTGCTCAGATTTCTGCTGTATTGGAATTCACCAGACGAAGGTATCAACCCACTGGATATCGAATAAGAAATGCACTAGATCTTCTTCCTCTTATCCGCCATTATGCAGGCAGAAAGCAGGAATATTTTTTATGCACGTCCCTAAACGGGGCTAATGAAGTAATAACAACCAGAGTGGTTTCTATTGGCTCAGTCAATCAGGGGCAAGCCTTCCCCAGGGAGGTCTTTGCAGGGCCAATTACAGATCGGGCAGCAGGCGTGGTAGTAGCCCATAATCATCCATCGGGACATGTCCGCCCCAGCAATGCCGACAAAAATGTCACACGACAACTGTATAGAGTGGGTGAATTGCTAAGGATACCGTTACTCGATCACCTTATTTTTACCCATAAAGATCACTTCAGCTTTTACAAGCACAACTTTTTCATGGATTGAGATGTCTTCCCTGACGAATAGCTGTAGAGGAAATATCTCGAAAAGGGTGATCGCCAAGGAACACAATTCGACAATTTGGGTTCCGCCTTTGAATCCAAGCCATGGCGGTCTTCTGTTCGCTCATGTTCGCGTTTCTGGGAACAATATACAAACAATCCAAAGCCTTGACAAGGGTATTGGCTTCAATCCAAGTGGGTAGGCCCACTAAATTGTCATCCCCAATAAGTAGAGATTTGTTCTGACACCCAGTCGCAGGCAGCCAGGCTACTGTTGGGTTGGCAGACTCCAAACCCAAAAAACCAGGAAAAACCCCTTCCGCCCGGTCACCGACGATTTGAAGAATATGCTGATACTGTTGCCAATAGCAGACATCGCCATTTCCTTTTTTGAAAGGGTTCATGTCAGGAACAACTACGACAGGTTGGGGGCATAGGGATAAACAAGCGGAATGGCCATGATGCCATGGATTGAAACTACCACCAAAAAAGGTAATAGATTGACTCACCAGATTTCTTGCAGAAAAGGGCTTTATATTTTTAAGTCGAGAGTGGAACTCCGGCATGCCTTCCCAAAACCGCCCCAATGCTTCACAGAGAATTGCGCCATGATCGAAAGCAAGTCTTTTTAGACGTGCTAGTGGGATCCACTCAGCTACCAAAGAATCACCATTGGTCAAAGCAGGTAACGGATTTTCCAAGTGAAACAGGTAGGGTTGAGATAAAGTCCACCCTCTGGGATCCCGTCCCTCTTTAGAACGTAGACTTAAAGCAACAGCTTTGGTAGGCGTCAAACTCAGCCCAGTCTCCTCCTTCAGTTCACGAAGCACTGTCTTCAAAGGCAGCTCAAAAGGTTCGACTAATCCACCAGGAAATGCCCAGTATCCTTTAAATGGGTCGTTCTTCCGCTGGATTACCAAGACGGTTGTATCAAGACCTTCACCGGCCAAAACCACGGCATTGCCCGAAAGTGATGGTTTGGGATAGTCGCTCATGTAAATCACTCAAGGAGAATGAGAGCCGAGCCTGAGGCTCGGCTCCGGGAGTTATAAAGCCGCATGAATAGCCAAAATATGAGCTATGCAAGCAGTAAGCTTTTTAGCGTAAGGAACATGCAGGAACTCATTTGGGCCATGAGCGTTACTGGCGGGACCCAGAACACCCGTAACAACAAATTGAGCTTTTGGGAATTTCTCGCCCAACATGCCCATAAACGGGATGGAGCCGCCTTCCCCCATGTGAAGCGCCGGTTTACCATAAAAATCATTGGAAACCTGATCCAATGCCTTGCTCAGCCAGGGAGCCAATGCGGGGGCATTCCAACCTGTAGCTGCGTCTTCAAACTCTACAGTTACCTTTGCATTATAAGGGGGATTGGCAGTGAGCGCTTCCTCAATAGCCGCTTGCGCTTTTGCACAATCAAGAGTAGGCGGTAGACGAAAAGATAGTTTTAATTCAGTAAAGGGCCGCAGAACATTCCCACCGGCATGAGTTGGCGGCATACCGTCCTGCCCGATAAAGGAAACCGTGGCCCTCCAAGTTCGATTTAACACCAGTTCAACTCGATCGGTCCCCATAGGTCGAGATCCTTCAACAAATGGAAACTTGGAATAGACCTCGTCACCCAAAGCGTCGGCAACTTTTTGGGCCTGATCGATACGCTCCTGCGGAATTGGATGTTTCAACGCTTCAATTAGAATCTCTCCTGTTTCTGCATTCTCAATCCTAGAAAGAATTTGACGAAGGATGCGGAAAGATGAGGGAACCACACCGCTAGCATCTCCAGAGTGGACACCTTCTCTTAAGATATCTACTCTTAAAGCGCAACCCGCCATGCCACGCAAAGAGGTAGTGCTCCAGAGCTGGTCATAGTTCCCAGCTCCTGAATCCAGACAGATCACCAGGTCTACGTCACCCATGATATCCTTAAAGTGGTCAACATAGGCGGGCAAATCTGGAGAACCGCTTTCTTCTGAAAATTCTATCATCACAACGCAACGAGCATGTTTAACGCCCTGTTCTTTCAACGCTTTAAGGGCACATACTGATGCAAAAACCGCATACCCGTCATCTGCCCCGCCGCGACCGTAAAGTTTACCGTCTTCCATCACGGGCTTCCATGGACCTAAGTCATCGCGCCAGCCTGTCATCTCTGGTTGCTTGTCCAGATGGCCATACATCATGACAGTCTTGTCAATATCTCCAGGAATGTCCAACAGAAGGAGTGGCGTGCGACCCTCCAGCCGTCCTAAATGTAAGGTGCTACCGGGAATATGATGCTCTTCAAGCCATTTTTTGGCCAGTTGCAGTGCATCTTCCATATGGCCATTGGCGTCCCAATCGGGATCAAAGGCGGGAGACTTGTTGGGAATACGAATGTAATCGGTAATGGTTGGGACAATGTGGCTGTCCCAAAACCTATCGACAAATTTAAGGGTGCTTTCGGAATTAGGCATTGATTACTCCTTCCTTGAATTACCTCAAAACAAACCCATCCATCCTAGCCTATTGAACGAGAACTTGCCATAGTTTCAGGCCCGGAAACTGAGATTTTTTGTTTTTTTGCAAGCTTTACCCGTTGCCTAGATGATATGACGTCCCCTGTTTATGAATGTTGACGACTAAGATTTAATCATCATTTCTCCCAAAAAAGCAGTGAAACAGAAGCCTCAATATCTGCTGTTCGGGTATAATGCAACACATTAAGAGAGGAGGGAGGTTGAGAATGAGAGTATTGTCTATCGTTTTAGTGAGTTTAGCCATACTTGGCTGCTCCAAGACAGAAATAAAGGATCCTGTAAAAATTGAGGTGGATGAGGCCTGGTTTAACCAATATGTGTTACTTCAGGAGGCTTTGGCTGCAGATGATTTCGAGACGGCTTCCTCCGCTGCAAAGTCTTTGCTGGAAAAATCCACCGGGGAAGCCAGGGACATGGTAACTTCAGCTTCAGAAGCTACAGACATTGCGACACTTCGCACTGCATTCAAACCGTTTTCGGAATCTGCAAAAGACTTAGAACTGCCCCAAGGCATGGTTGTAGCCTACTGTCCCATGGCATTTAACGATACAGGGGCTCATTGGGTACAGAAAGACGGGAAAATAATGAATCCATACTTCGGCGCTGAAATGTTGCATTGCGGGATGATCAAGTACCCCAAAAAACCAAAATAAGAGAACCTTGCGGGATTCTTGTCCGGCCCACGGATCTACCCTTGTGGTTTTTATGGATTTAATATGTACTAATCGCGACTTGATCGGGCAGTTACCGGCCGAGACGAAAGCGGTTGTCTGTTAGATCAAGTGTTGTTCAGAGTTTTTTTGTGGCACAGTTTCTTGCCGTCAAGAAGTGGTTGAATTGGCGTGCGGACACATTTTACCATGATGTGTCCGTTCATGGTTGTAATAATGCAACCAATCGTCCAAATCCTTCTACAAAGTGTCAATATCGGTGTAGATTTTCTTGCGAAAGGTGACTTGGAAAAATACCTGTAGGATTGTTTTGTGAAAGCGCTCGCAGATGCCATTTGTCTGCAGGGATCGAGCCTTGGTTTTGGTGTGCTCTATATCATTGAAAGCAAGATATAGCTTGTAATTATGCCTGTCAGGTTTCCCACAATATTCAGTGCCTTGGTCAGTGAGAATCCTTAAAAGGGAGATCTGATGTTCAGCAAAGAAAGGGAGAACCCGATCATTGAGTATATCGGCAGACATGATCGGGGTTTTATTGATGTAGAGCTTGGCAAAGGCGACTTGTGTACGTGTCAACGAAGGTCTGCTGATAAATCCGGCCCACGCCTTTAAGGGCGCCAACAAAGAAAGTGTCTTGAGATCCAAGGTAATCAGGGTGTTCCGTTTCGATTTCTCCGTGGATCTCATCCTCAACTTTTTTCTTCCCCAAGGCTGCGATCTGGACATCGGTGCGGAGGAAACCTTTGGCATCAACCAGTTTTTCCAGAG
>JBNKOV010000215.1:0-7940 GCA_050294955.1 Holophagae bacterium | reverse complement strand
GCCGTGCATGCCTTAGCCGGATTCGCAGCAGCAGACACAGCGGTGGAGAAAGGCATGAAGTGGATAGGGCGGGCATTGGCGGAAGACGCTCACAGGAGCCCCGCGCCCATTGGGTTTTACTTCGCCAATTTATGGTATTTTGAAAAACTCTATCCCCTCATTTTCGCAGCTGGCGCGGCGGAAGCGGTCCACCAGGCCAGAAACCGCGAGGGCCTGGCTGAACATGCCTGACACCCAGATTTTATACATCTAAAACATGAGATTCCATCGGTGTTTCCGGTCCTAAATACGGGACGGGCGCGGCCTGAAAAAGAATCCAAAAAAAATCTACTAAAAAGTCCCCTATCCCTGTCTTTTTTGCGCCCAAAGGAGTAAAATAAGGGAAACGCCATTTGATTCGATTACAACAGATCGGAACACATGAGTTGGAAAACATTCTAAACATTAGGGAGACCTTCCAATGAATCATATGAATGAATACAGCCAGTATGTGATGAATCGGAATCCAAACGAGCCCGAATTTCATCAAGCAGTACAAGAAGTCCTGGATTCCATCGAGCCCGTTTTGGAGCGCCATCCGGAATTCAGAAAAACAAAAATAGTAGAACGCATTGTAGAACCTGAGCGCGTCATTATGTTCAGAGTGCCCTGGGTTGACGATCGGGGCGACGTTCAAGTAAACCGCGGCTTTCGCGTAGAATTCAACAGCGCTATTGGTCCCTACAAGGGCGGTCTGCGTTTCCATCCCTCGGTGAATCTGAGTATCTTGAAGTTTTTGGGATTCGAGCAAATCTTCAAGAACGCCCTCACCACCACCATGATTGGCGGCGGCAAGGGCGGTTCAGATTTTGATCCCAAGGGCAAGTCCGACATGGAAGTCATGCGTTTCTGTCAATCTTTCATGACCGAGCTGTTCCGTCATGTGGGCGCCTCCACCGATGTGCCCGCCGGGGATATTGGCGTTGGCGGCAGAGAAATTGGCTACCTGTTCGGTCAATACAAACGACTGGCCAACCGCTTTGAAGGCGTGTTAACCGGCAAGGGCCTGGACTGGGGCGGATCTCTCATCCGGCCGGAAGCCACTGGATATGGTCAGGTCTATTTTGCAGTTGAAATGTTGAAGACCAGAGACACCAACCTGGAAGGAAAAACCTGTCTGGTCTCCGGCTCCGGCAACGTGGCCCAGTACGCGGCGGAAAAAGTTTTGGACTATGGTGGAAAAGTGATTTCCCTGTCCGATTCAAGCGGGTTCATTGTAGACGAAGCCGGTATTGATCGCGAGAAGTTGGAATACGTGAAGCGTTTGAAGAATGTGGAGCGAGGTCGAATCCACGAATACGCCGACAAGTATTCCTCAGCAAGTTACACCCCAGCGGACCCCACTCTGGACCACAACCCCTTGTGGAACATCAAGGCCGACGTGGCCCTGCCCTCCGCAACCCAGAATGAGATCAACGCAAACGACGCCCAGAACCTCATGTCCAACGGCGTCTTCTGCATTTCGGAAGGGGCCAACATGCCCTCCACGCCGGAAGCCGTTGAAATCTTCCTGGACAACAAAATCCTTTTCGGCCCCGCCAAAGCAGCCAACGCTGGCGGCGTAGCCACCTCAGCCTTGGAAATGAGCCAGAACAGCATGAGACTGGCCTGGTCCAGAGAAGAGGTCGATAAAAAACTCCACAACATCATGATCAACATTCACGATACCTGTCGCGCCACCGCAGAGAAATACGGCTCTCCCGGCAACATGGTTGTTGGCGCCAACTGCGCAGGCTTCCTGAAAGTGGCAAACGCCATGATGGATCAAGGCGTCGTATGAACGGAGACCTCGCCCGTTTTGGATTTGGCTCGCTCATGCCGAGCCTTATCCAGGACGTGCTCATGGTCGCCAGTCCTTACGATTGCTTCATTCTTGAGGAGGACGGCAAATTCTCCGACCGCATGTTCACCGAATATGCCGAGCTGGACCTTGCCTCTCCTCCTCATTTCGACCATGTCACTTCGGGTAAAGCCGCCCTGGAGCGCATGCGCAAGAAACACTACGATCTGGTTCTCACCACGCCTCACTGCTCCGACATGGCCCCGGAGCGACTGGCTGCCCGCATTAAAAAGAATCATGATAAACTCCCGGTAGTGCTGCTCACCTATGATAGGGCCGAGGCGCGAAACTATTCTCGCAACTTGGGTCACACCCATTTGGATCAGGTCTTCGTTTGGACCGGCGACCCCAAACTCCTAGTGGCGTTGGTTAAAATTGTGGAAGACCAGATGAACGTGGGGCACGACACCAATAAAGGCCTGGTCCGTGTCATTCTGGTGGTGGAAGATTCACCCACCGACTATTCCGAGTTCCTGCCCGCCATGTACCGGGAAATCCTGGTTCAATTACGGTTGCTTTTGCCAGAGCGCTTAAATGATCGCCACCGCCACAACCGCATGCGAGCCCGTCCCAAAATACTGCTGGCCCGCTCCTATGAAGAGGCCATGGGCCTGCTGAAGCGGTATTCCAAGTTCCTGCTGGGCGTCATCTCTGATGTTCGATTTCCCCGAAACAAGGTTATGAGCGGCCGATCGGGCGTCTCCTTCGTGCGTCAGGTGCGAAAGTACCGACCTGAGCTGGCCATCTTGCTCCAGTCCTTCGAAGAAAAAAACAGGGAAATTGCGAAGAAGCTGGGCATCTATTTCTCCGACAAAAGCTCCGGCGAGTTTATTCGAGTGATCAAGTCGTTCATGAAGGATCATTTTGGCTTTGGAGACTTTATCTTCCTCGATCCCAATGGAGAAAAGGTGGACCAGGCTAAAGACATGCAGGAGATGGTCACCTGCCTGAAAAGAGTGCCCGCCAAATCCATCGAATACCACGCCAGGCACCATCAAATCTCCAATTGGCTATTCGCTCGCAGTGAGTTTTCCCTGGCCGTTAAAATCCAGCCCAGGGTCGTCGATGAATTTAAGGATATCGAAGCAGTCCGAAAATTCCTGGTGGACACCTTCACCGAATTTTTTGAGACGAGACAAAGGGGCAAAGTAGCCGACTTCACCACGGCGGCCAACATGCTGGCCAGAGACTTTACTCGAATCGGCTCAGGCTCCATGGGCGGCAAGGCTCGAGGCGTGGCCTTTGTCAGCCACCTCATCGCCAGTCACCCCATCCACAAACGCTATCCAGACGTGCGAATCATCGTACCAAGGGCCGCTGTGGTTTGCACCGATCTATTTGATAATTTTTGCGATAAACACAACCTATTAGAGCGAGTCGCTGAAGCTGAAACCGACGAAGACATCGTCAATCTGTTCTTGGGCATCCCTCTCGACAAGGATTTAACTCAAATCCTGTCCCGCATCATTTCAGAGGTGCGCTATCCCCTGGCCGTTCGTTCGTCCAGCCTTCTCGAAGACTCTACCTTTCAGCCCCTTGCTGGATTGTACCGTACCTTCATGCTGCCCAATGCGGCCCGCTCCCAAAAAACCAGATTGGAACAGCTCACCCGATCCGTGCGCATGGTGGTGGCGTCCTCTTTCTTTAAGAAAGCCCGTAAATACCTCGAATCACACGCGCTGAGGCCGGAGCAGGAAAAGATGGCCGTGCTTATTCAAAGACTGGTGGGCAGCCATTTTGGCAAACGATTCTATCCCGATTTTGCAGGTGTGGCCCAATCCTATAATTACTACCCCATGTCCTACATGAAACCAGAAGACGGCATCGCCGCTCTCGGCCTGGGTTTGGGCAAGACCGTTGTGGAAGGAGGCAAGGTCTACCGGGTTTGCCTGAAACATCCCAATATCCAACCCGAATTCGCCACGCCGACTGCAGCCATGCGGGCCTCTCAGAGACGGTTCTACGCATTGGACCTTTCCAATCCCAGCTTCATGCCCGGCATCGACAGCGGGGCCAATCTGCTCTCACTGGGTTTGGAAGAGGCCGAAGCCGATGGATCGCTGGAGGCCGTTGGCGCCACCTTTT
Source organism: Holophagae bacterium (assembly GCA_050294955.1). Classification (GTDB taxonomy): domain Bacteria; phylum Acidobacteriota; class Holophagae; order Acanthopleuribacterales; family Acanthopleuribacteraceae; genus JBNKOV01. The sequence continues at coordinate 3,976 of JBNKOV010000215.1, read as the reverse complement.
CCCCGGAGAACAATGTCATTTACGACACCATTTACCGGGAAGGCCCCCGCCTGGTCAATTTCTCTGGCGTACTGAAACACGGTCGCTTTCCCCTGGCCCCCATCCTCACCGAGCTGCTGGAGATTTGTCAAGAGGGCATGGGTTGCCCGGTTGAATTGGAATTTGCCGTAGCCATGGCTCGAGACGGGAAACCGGCCGAATTGGCCATACTCGAACTCAGGCCCCTGGTGGCCATGGGATACGAGCGGGAAGTGAAACTGGACGAGCGAACCCCGAACCAACGCCTGATAGCCAAGAGTCGGGCTCTGGGCAATGGCATTATTGCAGGGGTTCGAGACATCGTCTACATCCACCCCAACCGCCTGAACTTTGCCAATAGCGAAAAGATAGCGCGAGAAATTGAACGCATCAATCACCGACTCTGCGCCGAACACAGACCCTACCTCCTCCTGGGACCGGGCCGTTGGGGCTCGGCGGATCGCTGGTTGGGCGTTCCCGTAACCTGGTCCCAGGTATCCGGCGTCCGCATCATTGTGGAACTGGAACTGCCCAATCTCCATATAGACCCCTCCCAGGGCACCCACTTCTTCCACAACCTCATCTCCCTGAGAGTGGGCTACTTCTCAGTGAATTTAGGCAAGAAGGAACACCTCATAGATTTGGACTGGCTGGAGGCCCAGGAACCGGAGAACGAGGTCATGGGCATTCGTCACGTTGCACTTGATCAGCCTTTGGAGGCCCGAATAGACGGCAAGAGCGGCCAGGGCGTCATCGTATATGGGAACATGCCCTGGCAAGCCTGAAGCGGCAGTATTTAATGCTTTTTAGGGAAAACGATACGGCCGGATAACAACTCTTCAAAAACCGAACGAGGGTAAATTCGGGATCGCTTGCATCAAATCATCCTTTGTCTATTCTGCTTTTATTTGTAAAACGCCTTACTCCATCCAGAGCCGCAAAGTCAAGGAGAAACCAGCATTTTTCTGTTCATATGATCCACATTACTATAAACATAGTAGTGCTTTGGACAAGCGTGTAAAAAAGTAAATAATCCATGATTTTATTGATCAATTCCACATCGGTTTACCGCGTTTACTGGTAGAGCGCGGATGACGAAGGCGAAAATTTAAAGCGTTATGTTGCGCAGGAAAAATACATAAGAGAGGAGATTGATCATGAAATTATTCAAAGCGGCTTTTGCCCTTTTGACGTTAACAACCGTAGGCCTGCTGGCCATGGCATCTGAAGGCGTAGAGAAAACCTTTTACCCGGTTTCCATGGTAATAGAAGAAGGAACCAGCTTCCCGGGCGGCCCCGTATTCGATGTTGAATCAGATGCGAGAGCGATTTATGTGTTTGAAATCATAGGCGGCGGCGCAACCTTTGCAGACGGGTCGCAAGCGACCTATACGGAGGGCCACTCCACCATTGTGTTCCCGGCTATCCTTCCCTCCCCAAACCTTTATGAACAAAGCATTTTGCGTGTTAAGAGAGAAGGCGACCTCAGACCGCTTTGGAACGACATGACCATCACATCTGTTCCTGAAGGCAACGTGAACCAGTTTATGTCAATGAACCCTCAGGCCGGTTTGATTGATGTGGACAAGAATTACGTGATCGTTGACCTGGCTGACTTTGTAGCCAATGACCGTCTCGCCACCGGCGAAGGCGCAAGTGAAGACCTTTGTGTACGGGTTGCTTGGGGTCCTGGCAAAGTAAAATGGGATTTCAGCAATCCCAGCGGCGCGGGTTATTCCGTAAAGCCTGAAAGCAGCAGCAACATTACTGCAGCCTGCTGCTCTTCCCAAGACGTTGACGGCGTATACAGAAGTAGCTGGGGCTGCTGCAACGCCCTGAAGATTCCCGACTCCTGCACCGTAACCTTCTACTCTAACGGCAGTTACTCTTACTGCTGCAACGCAGCCATGATGCAACTGGGTCACGTAGTTCAGTGGATCAACCCCTGCTCTCTCAACGACTGGCCCAATTGCCCCTTATAAATCGCAGCATCGTTCACATCCCAAAAAGCCGCCCAAACCGGGCGGCTTTTTTTGGGTCCCACTCCCCAGGCTCTCGCCACAAAGACGGCTTTTCGAGAAACGCCTGACAGCGTCGCGGGTCTTTGACTGGTAATCCACAAGATCGATAGCCATTACGCCTCATTTTGTCCAAGAATTGATTGTTCTTCCTGGCTTAGCCTATAAAGCTTGAAAACGGCTTGGTTGCATGCTTCGAGGTTTCGGTCACGAGCAGCGGCAACTAATTCCTGCCTTAATCCCTCCGAAACCTCTTTCCAGTAGGGGATGCGAATACGGCGTAAATACTGGGCTTGAAAGCGCAGATACCCCCCACGCATCTTTGTTGAATAGGTCGCAACAAATAGCCTGGCAACATTTGAAAGCAGCACAGCCTGCAACGCCCTCAATGGCCAGGTTTGAGAAACGACATAATAAAGATTGTGATGTGGATAGAGATTGCCCGGCTCAAAGACCACATGGGCGTCTCCTTTGATATCTGGTATCAACAGTTTTGGCTTTCGCACCAGGTCTGGCCAAATCCGGTCTAAAGTTCGGTACCATTTGGATGGGGACTTTTTAGCGCAATGGCGCCTTTTGACAATGTCTCTTCGCTCATCAAAATATTTGGCAAGCTTTGGGTAATCCTGCAGATTCACGAGACTTCCATCATCAGCAAAAGGATTGATAACGCCCTGCCCTCGCCAAACCACTTCACCCGATTTTATATCACGAGTTGCAACCATGGGTAATTTCCGGTCCGGTTCAACATCCAGAGAATCGAAATCACCAATATATGCCTTGTCCGCTCCCGTCGCAACGCCAATACCCACTTTGCAACCCGCCTGCTCCAGAGTAGGAAACTCGCCCTCTAGCCTTCGGATGAGAGATAACTCCACCGACGGACCAAGAAGCCAGGGTTCAGACCCCTTCACCACGCCCTTTATTTCTCGAACGAGCGAATTTGAAGGAACGGTTCTGGCATTCATATGGGATGCAATGGAGGAAAGCTCGGTACGGTTCAGCATTGGCTTATGAGCCACCCTGGTTTTTCCCACACTGCCCTTCTCAATTACGGTGATGGCTGGATAGGCAATCACATCCGAATGAAAGGCTTCCGTCCCAACCATGTCTATGTAGGCCTTCAAATGGCAGTTTTCTGCAATATACTCCCTAAGCGGGCCGCCGTAGCGGTTCTTCATCCATCGGTCAGCGCAGATAAAGCAACACGCGCCCCTGTCATCCAGAAGCGAGAGGGACCGTTCAATGAAAGGGATGTATAGATCTGCTCTGTCGTACATGGTTCTGTAGCGTTGGCGGTATTCGGCAAGTAGAGGAGCTGGAATCAACTCCTGACGGACATAGGGCGGGTTGCCAACAACAAAATCAAAAACTGGATTTAGAGGTTCAAGCAGGAAGTCGCCCTGCATCAACCATTGACTTGCCAGATCGGAAGAGACTGAAGCTGGAAATCCCTCACTTAATAGCCGATCTACAATAGACTGCCTGGCCCCGTGAAAGGACTCCCTGTGAAGTTCGACAGCGCGAATAGCCGGGCTCAATTCCTCGTAGGCTTTGAGAAAATTTCCGCTATATTTTTTCCAGGAGTGAAGAAGCCTGTCCACGATGGGAAGTAGAAAGTCGCCCCGGCCAAATGATGGTTCCAAAATGGTCTGTTTATACAAGGGCTTGGTTTCAAAGTATCCGACAAGATCTAGAATAAATTCAACAATTTCGATTCGGGTAAAAACGGCCCCTCTTTCCCCATTACTGCTATTGGAAGCCAGGGTTTCGGCAGCCTTTGTAATGGTTTCTGAGCTTGGAAAGACCGAAACGTCCCATGAGTCAAATAATGCAGGTTGAGTTATGGGCGACATAAATCCCTCACTTCACCACGACTGACCAAGTCCAAACCCATGCATTGAACACGACGCGGGCTTCCGTTTCCCACCCCTGCAATT
>JBNKOV010000214.1:0-7953 GCA_050294955.1 Holophagae bacterium | reverse complement strand
ACTGCGGAATGTCTCCGGCTCATGCATCAGATAAGCCGTGAAGATCAAGACGCATTCGCCTTCAGATCCCATCAGCTCGCCCATCAAGCTACGTTGAATGGCGGATTCAAGGCGGAGATCATCCCCATCATGGGCCATGACGGCGACGGCGCTCCTATTCTGGCAAGCCACGATGAAGTCATTCGGCCGGAAACATCCCTTGAAGCCCTAGCTTCCTTGAAACCTTCCTTCAGTCCAACTGGAACGGTTACCGCAGGCAATGCCTCAGCCATTTCCGACGGAGCCTCCGGGCTTTTGGTTATGTCCGCCCAAAGAGCAAAAGATCTGGGCTTGACTCCCATGGCAAAAATCAAGGCAATGGCCGTTGCGGGCGTTGACCCATCCATTATGGGTTATGGACCTGTGCCTGCTGTTCAAAAAGCTCTGAAAAAAGTGGGTCTTTCCACCAGCGATATAGATTATTACGAACTGAACGAAGCTTTTGCGGCCCAATCGCTTCCCGTTCTTAAAGATCTTAACCTGCTGGATAAAATGGAAGAGAAGGTGAACCTGAAGGGCGGCGCTATAGCTTTGGGTCATCCCCTGGGATGTTCCGGCGCGCGCATCTCTGGAACGCTCCTTCACATCATGAAGGAGAAAAACGCCAATCTGGGTGTGGCCACCATGTGCATCGGCCTCGGCCAGGGTATTGCCACGGTTTTTGAATCGGCTTGATTAAGAAGGGGGATGGAGCAGGGCTCCATCCCCTATTCGCCAACCTTAATAACCGCCGGCCTGCCCGTCTTTGCGCGATTCTGAAGCGCCGTAATAAACGCCCTGCTCATGGTCTCTTCGGATGGCCTGATAACCGCCGAAACCCCCATTGCCATAACGCACATCATGGCCCATGCGCTTTAACGCGCGCACGGTTTCCCAGGGAATGGAGGATTCCAACTCCAGATATCCGCCGTCCGTCATGGTTTCCCCTGTTGGCTCGCTTGACCCGAAGTGTTGCCACCTCGCCGCATCGCCCGCCTCTTGCAGGCTCATGCCAAAATCGATCAGGTTAACCATAATCTGGACATGGCCTTGTGGCTGCATGGCGCCGCCCATGAGACCAAAGCTCATCCATGGCTTTCCGTCCTTCATCACAAAGGCCGGAATAATGGTGTGGAAGGGCCGCTTGCCCGGTTCATAAACATTGGCGTGTCCTTCTTCCAGAGCGAACAGCTCGCCTCGGTCCTGGAAGACAAAACCCAGGCCGGGCGTGACCACGCCAGAACCCATGCCTCTGTAATTACTTTGGATGAGAGACACCATGTTGCCGTCCTTATCCGCGGTGGTCAGATAAATGGTGTCGCCTTCATAGAGGGCGGGATTGCCTGCGTCCAGGCGTCTGGCGGCTCGCTTGCCGATCAGCTTCCTGCGTTCGGCCGCATACTCGTCGGAGAGCAATCCCTTTATGGGAATCTTGACAAAGTCGGGGTCTGCATAGAACTTCGCTCTGTCTTCAAAGACCAGTTTCTTGGCTTCGGTCATGATATGCAGGAACTCCGCGCTGTTATGGCCCATGGCTTTTAAATCGTATCCCTCAATAATTTGAAGGATTTGCAGGGCGGCAATACCCTGGCCATTGGGCGGAAGTTCGTAAACATCGTAACCACGGTAGTTTACTGACTGAGGCTCAACCCAGGTGGAGCTGTGGTTGGCAAAATCTTCATAACGCAGATAACCCCCGATTTCTTTAAAGAAGGCGTCCATTTCCCGGGCAATTTCGCCCTTGTAAAAGACATCTCGACCACCCTCTGCAATTCGTTCCAGCGTTCGGCCCAGATCCGGGTTCTTGAAAATATCGCCCTTTTTGGGCGCTACGCCATCATGGGTAAAAGTCTCCTTAAAGGCGCCGGGCTGTTTGCTAAGAGTGGGTGCGCTTCTTCCCCAATACCAGGCTATTAGCTCACTTAATGGGAAGCCGTTTTTTGCGTAGCCAATGGCTGGCGCCAACACATCCTTCATGGGAAGCTTGCCAAATTTTCCGTGCAGCTCGAACCATCCGTCTACCGTGCCCGGAACCGAGATGGGTAGATGGCCATGAGGGGGAATTGTGGTTCGGTTCAGCTTCTTCAGCTCAACTTTGAGTTGCTTGAGATCCAAGGCCCGTGGAGACCTACCGCTGGCATTCAGGCCATAGAGTTTCTTGCTTTGCGCGTCCCAGACAATGGCGAAGAGATCCCCGCCAATGCCGTTGCCCGTGGGTTCCATAAGGCCAATGGCAGCGTTGGCGGCAATGGCCGCGTCCACGGCGGAACCGCCCTTTTTTAAGATGTCTAAAGCCACCTGAGTGGCGAGGGGATGACTGGTCGCCGCCATGCCGTGTTCCGCGATGACCTCGGACCGGGTGGCAAATGATTTTCCGGTTATACGATCCACTTGTGCTCCCAATGATAAATTCATGGCCCAAAGAACGGCCAGACTCAAAACGTGAGATACGCGCATGCGCTCCTCCATATATGTTCGTCTGCTAGCCTGACTCTAAATAGGATCCGCGCACCAGGCGTCAGGTTGTTCCAACCGGAAAAAAATTTCCGGAGTCGAATGGTATCCACAGTCTAGGACAGATGGCAGGCGGTGTCAAACACCGGAATCAACCCAGCGCCTGGCGGTAGAGTTTCAAAACGGCCGCCTGGTCCAGGGGTTGGGGGTTTTCTTTAAACAACACCCGATCCCGGCAACATTCATGAGTTAGGGCTTCCAGATCTTCGTTATCAGTACGAATCGCGCCATTCTGCACAATACTTTCGGCCCTGCTGAGGATTGAAGCCCGAAGCCCTTCTGAAAACTGTTGCAGGGATTTTGAAAACCGGCCCTTGATAGCTGGCCAGTTAAACTCAATGGCGGGAAGAATAAAGGGCAGGAGGGAGTGTTGATGGGGAAGGTTGAATCTTGCCGCATAGGGCGATGCCAAGGCATGGATGAGGCCGGTCCTGCCATTGTGAATGCCAAGCCCGCCCAAACAGGCCGCCGTGGCCATGGCCAACCCGGTTTTTGCATTGGGTTGAGACAGCCATTGAGAAAAATGTTGGTCGTGCAACGCCAGGGCCTGTGTTAGTAGAACGTCTCCAATGGGCGACCTCTCTCGCTTTAGCGTAAGCGCTTCAAAAGCATGAACCCAGGCGTCCACTGCTGTAAGGTACCTCACATCCTGGGGCATTTCCAATCCTGCTTCACCGCATATCAAAGCCGCCGTTGGCGTAAGCCAGCTCCGTCTAAAACTCAATTTCCCCGCTTTTCCGGTGAGATGGGTGTACATGTTCACTTCGGAACCCGTCCCGAAGGTGGTGGGAACGCAGAGGAGCGGCAATGGTTGGCGCGATAATTGAGCTTTCTCATGCAACAGATTTGGGTCCAGGTTATTGGGAAGACAGGCTGCAAGAATTTTGGCGGCGTCCAGCACGCTGCCTCCGCCAATCGCAACGACCATATCACAAGCCCGGGCTTGCTCAGAACGAAGGATTTGCTCAAGCGGAGCCGATTCACCCTCGCTTCCCGCCGCAAAAACCGGCCAGGGTTGGTTCTCTGCCAGAGAAGAGAAAAACCGAGTTTTTCGAACCCCGGAATCTGTGAGAATCAAAGGGGATTGAACCTTGTAGGCTTCTATCAACCACGCAAGACGGATCCGAGCCTCCTGGGCCGATTCACAAGCGAGAATTCGGGTTTCGCAAAAGAACCGCCAAAAGCCCGTATCCGAATCGGAATAAATCTGATGGAGCATGGGAACACCTCTGCTTTAGTCAGCAAAAGCATAACACATCCCTGCATGCAGGCGACCTGTTTGTTTCGAAAATCCAGGCTTAACCTAAACCCCCCAAAGCCCGATACCATAAAGAAGTAGCTGGATGGACGGATGGGTTTATCCTAATTTGTACAGAGTCCGATAATACTATGGGAGATTGCGCGAATGGGCTATGGTGAAAACGGGAGTGTTGTGTTAAATCATGCGCTTTTCGGCCACAGGGGCATGGTCTCCTTCCTTGCTTGGGAACCTCATGGACGCGCCTTGATTTCAACCTCTCTCGATGGAACCGTGCGTTTGTGGGATGTGGAAAAGGGCCGGGAAGTCAAGGTGTTGAAAGGCCATGAAGGTCAGGTTCTAGGAGCTGCCTGGGCTCCTGAAGGCCAATCGTTCGTCACCATAGGGGGAGATCGCCGCATGATTCTCTGGAACTATCCCTCTTGTCAGATGTTGGGAGAAATGAACGATTTTGACCGCAGTATTACTTCCGTCAGTTGGTCTCCATCGGGGAAACACGTGCTCACCACCACCCACGATCTCAGAATTTGTGTTTGGGATATTCACAACCGGCGCATTCACAATATCTTGGATGGCCATACACACTATCCTCGCTTCACAGCCTTCTCCCCAAGGGGCGAGTATATGGCGTCGGCTACAGATGGCAAGTGGGTAAGGCTCTGGAAAGGCGGCGCCTATTCGCCTGGCAAGGTGTTAAAGGGCCATAAAGCAACCGTGAATATGGCAGCCTGGATGTCCGATGATATTTTGGGAACCGTTTCAGACGATCAAACCGTTAGAATCTGGGATGCGCGAAAAGGGAAATGTCTACAAGTGCTTACAGGCCATGCCCACTTTGTGAAAGCCATCAGCTTTTTATCCGATGGACGGTTGATGGCTACCCGCTCCTGGGACAATACTCTGCGGATTTGGCGATGTGACAACTGGGAAACAATTGCGATTTTGGAAGAAGACACCTTCTCACCCTTCCCAACCCTGGCTTTCCAGCCGAGAGGCGACTTCCTGGCTTCTGTGGGTCTGGCGGATCAGGTGGTGCGTATCTTCTCCTTGAAAACGGATCAGCTCTCCGTTGAATCTCAAACGGTTGATATGGCGTCGTTCAGGGATAGGGAAACTGCTCTGCTGGCTCAACAGCCGGCCGCATTGGAACTGGTCTCGGAGCCTGTTTTATCTCCTTATTGCGGCGCGGTGCAAGAGCCAGAAGACGATGAAGAATTTCTTTTTTGCGGCAAATGCGGCGAGGCAATAACACCCGACCTGATTGAAAAATTCAGGGCCGATGGTCAGGAAATATTTGATTGCGCTACTTGCGGTTCCGCCATCCCCTTGCCCGGCTCCAGCTCGTCATCCGATTCCCCCTAAAAATCAGGAAATAGAAACCCTGCTCTTATGACCCTAGATTTCCGCCGCCAGTTGTGGGCTGGCCTCTTCGGCACACTGGCGAGAGCGCCCTGTCGGAGTGAAATTCCACATAAATTGCGTGTTTAGACCCAGTTTTGAGTATGTCCAAACGCTTGTTTCTCTGAATGGACCAGGCCACGCTTTCAATTATTCGGCGGGGGCTGCTTTTTGGATGTGCTTTTCGAAGAATTGTAGGTGAAAGCTGCAAAATATCTTTGATTGTTCGTAATTTTAGGCGACAATTAGATAATTATTCCGGAAAGGGGTGGGTTATGGTTAAATCATTTTTAGAAGATGGGCGGTGGGACGAGCTGGACCTTGCCATTCTCAAAGAGCTTCAGAAGAACTGCCGCACCAGTAATGCCGACATTGCACGTCGCGTTCATCTCTCGCCTCCTGCTGTACACACCCGGGTCAAACGGATGGAGAAGGCTGGGCTGCTTGCAGGTTACGCGGCTTTGTTGGACCGAGAAATGGCCGGGTTCGACATGCTCTGTTTCGTTCATATCGGCCTACAGCTTCATCAGGCTGAGCAGGTTGAGCGGGTGCGCGCCACGTTCACATCGTTGCCTGAGGTTCTGGAGTGCTATCACGTTACCGGGGAATATGATTATCTGTTGAAGATCGTTGTACAGAACCGGAAAGACCTGCAACGTTTTGTCGCCAGGCTCACACCCATCCCGGGCCTTGCTCGGATCCACACAAGCCTGGTTTTGGAAGATGTCAAAGTGACAACTCAGCTACCCCTGTCGCCCTGAGTTGGAAGCATTCTTGCTTACAAAAACCATGGGTAACTATGTTTCGAAACACGCACATCTCAACAAACGTCCGCAGGGAAAAAAGGAGGACGCCAATGAGAGGCTTGAAAAGAGAAAGCGGCGCGTCAGGCGCCATGACGGACCACGATTTTGAAAAAGCCAGGATCCTGTCTCCCCGTAGAAGAACAACCCAAGCGGAAACAGTCGATGAGCTGGCTTTGGAGCAACTGGAACACTTCGGAATCAGCCCGAACACGCCATTTGGCGAAACCCTCATCTTAGCCGCAACCCGGCTTTATGAAACCCAATCGGACATTAGCCGCCTGTGGGAAATCAGCCTGGACACCTTGGAGCAATTAGACCGCACCGACCGAATCGCCTTGTTCAACGCCAAGAAATTCCTTTGTTTTCAACTGGCAAAAATATTGGACACCCTGCAGAACCCCTTCAGAAAGTCCTATCAGAATTTGAAACTCACCGACACCTCCAACTACGCCAGGGGACCTTATCCAATATTCGACAACGTCACGGCCCTGTTCTCAGCAAACCCGGTGATTGTAAGAACTGCCACATATATTTACGCCTGCACGGAATGGGTGGATGACGCATTTCGAGGTCGAGAATTTTTGCATGAGATCTATTCCCGCCTCATGAACCCCACGTCTATCTCTCTGGCAAACTACATCGTAGACGTAGAAGCCGGGCCGTATGCAGGGGATTATATGGCCTGGAATTTCAACAGCGGCATGGCCGCCATCGACGGCTTGTTGAGCAATCTGCTGAGATCGGGCGACATTGTGATCGCCTCTCGAAACGTGTATGGCGGAACCTATCAATTGCTGCACGATCACTACAGCAGGCCCGAAAGAATGAATATCGCTCTGAATTGGTTCGACGGTTACAGCGTTTCGGAATTCCAGTCGTTCCTTAGCGAGGTAGAAACCCAGCATGCTCAAGCCCTTGAAACCGGAAGCCGCATTCACATCTTCCTGGAGTCGCCATGCAACCCGTTTGGCCTGGTCATGGACATGCCGGGCATTTGCCGGGTCGCCCATGAACGGGGACATCTGGTGATTCAAGACGCCACCGTAGCCACGCCCTTCCTCACCAGACCACTGCAAAGAAAGGACAAAACGGAACGGCCCGACTTCATTATCCACAGCTACACCAAGGACCTCACAGGAAACGGCAACGCCACCGCAGGCGTGGTGATTGGGGAAAACTACCGCATGTTCCAGCCCAAGGGCGAGAGCATAAACGGTCTCTCCTGGGATCAGACCCTATTCTGGGGCGTTTACTACATTAAAGGCGCGTTCTTGGATGCGGACAAGGCTTTCGAAGTCATCAGCGGCATGAAGACCCTTGAACTGCGCATGACGCGCAAATGCATTAACACCATGGTGATCGCTCGATATCTGGATTCTCACCCCCAAATTCGGGTGAACTGCAATATGATCGAGGGACACCCCAATTTCAAGCTTCGCGAGAAGGTTCTGAAGTTTGGCCTTCCAGCGCCGCTTTTCACCATCGACTTCGAAGAGGCGGGCCTGTCTCCAGAGGTTTTCGTCCGTTTCTTCGACAGCCTCTCACCCGGCATGGATCATCAAGTCTCGCTGGGTCAATCCAATACGGTATGTTTGTGTCCTGCCTACACCTCCCATTCAGAAATGGATGAGAAGGCCCTCCATGATGCAGGCATCTGCAAAACCACCATTCGAGTTGCGGTTGGCCTGGAGAACCCCTTGGAAGTTCTGGCTCATGTCAACAACGCCTTAAAACTCACGGTAGACCCCTTTTACCCTGGGTTCAGCGAGCAGTTCATGTCCCCGGAAGCGGCGGATCAACTGCTTTTGGAAACCCATGATCAGGTACACAGGCGCCTGATGGAAAGCGGGCCGGCCATGGCGGATCTGCTTAAGTGATATTTGGCGGCCCGGCGGGATGGAAACGTCGGGCCATTCCCCTTTTCAGGGTTTTAAGAGTTTAAAATTTAAAATGTCCTCA
>JBNKOV010000213.1:0-7964 GCA_050294955.1 Holophagae bacterium | reverse complement strand
TTAAGAAGAATCGCCCACAACTAGTCGCGCATGAGGGACGCAACCGTTAAAGACTTCAGGAGCCGCGTTAAGCTCCCTCCTCTCTCTTGTCATTTTTAAAGAATAGAAATGGGAAGCGAATCAGCTCATGGAAAATCATTTTTTTTAAAAAAAAATCGAATCCCCTATTTTTCCACGCCGCAGCCCTACTCGGGATGCATGGGAACGCCAACCGTATCCTCTTTTTTCAAGCGAGCGTACTTCCTCAATTCCTGGGCGTAACCCGAACGGATTTCAACAGTTCCGTTGTAAACATCCAACAGCTCGGCAGCCTTGGTAAACAGCTCCATGGCCGCGCCCACCTGATGATCGTTCTTCATTAAAAATTCCCAAGACCATTTGGGATTGGCGATGTAGAGGAACTGGTATTTAAGCTTTTTCTTCAAAATATCGGCGTGTTCCGCAAGGGGCGCTACGTCAATATCCTTTTCCTTCAAAAATTCCATAAAGGCGTCGAGCACCCGACCATCCACCTTGAAATCCCGATCCACCTTGCCATATGCCTCTTGATGGGCCGTGGCGAAGTTGAAGAAGGCGGAATGCCTAAGCTCCAGATCCAGAACAACCTCAGGCGTTTTGAGATGGGCGATGTAAACGTCGGGCGTGATGCCCCGCACTTCCATGACATCCCTGCCGTGACGGGTCTTCTTGAAAACCGTCTCTTTGTTGGGCGGCTCGAAATAAAGCGCCTCAGAAGAGCCCGGGTTGTAATAGGCCTCAAGAGACTCGTAACTGCCCTGAATATTGCGGCCTGAAGGGGTGTAATAACGCGACGTGGTGAGCGCAAGCCCCTTACTGCCCTTGGACAGAGGGAACACGCTTTGAACCAGGCCCTTGCCCCACGAATTTACGCCCACAATAAGGCCGCGATCGTGATCTTGAATGGCGCCCGCCACAATTTCGGAAGCAGAGGCGCTGCCCCGATCAATCAGCACAATAAGCGGAACCTGCTCCACCGGCGACGTTTTTTCGCTATAGTATTCTTGACTGGAATTCTGGAGACGACCCTGGGTAGAAACCACCAGTTTCTTGCCGGGGATAAAGAGGCTGCTCACTTCAATCGCCTGGGGCAACAGACCGCCCGGGTTCCCGCGCAGATCGAGCACTAGCTGCTTCATACCCTGAGATTCAAGGCTTTGCATAGCCTCGCCCACTTCCTTACCCGCCGTTTCACCAAAATCACGCAACGCAATATAGCCGGTGGTCTGGTCTAACATAAACGAAGCGCGCACATTCTCCGAGGGTATTTCGGCCCTGCGAATGCTGAATGACAGCGGTTCGCTGAAACCCTCGCGCCGAACCGTCACTTCCACCTGAGAGCCATCCTCTCCTCGCAACAGGCGAATGGCGTCTTGGAAATCCAGATCTTTGATGACCACCGTGTCAATGCTTGCAATCACATCGCCCGCGCGAATGCCAGCCGTAAAAGCCGGCGCCCCGTCAAGAGGGGAAATAACCGTTAATTGCTCGTTTTGGTAGCCCACAATAATGCCAATGCCGTAGAAGCTGCCCTTCTGATCTTCCTTCATAGTCTGAAAGCGATCTTCATTATAATAGTTGGAATGGGGATCCAGTTGACCCAGCAGACCATCGATCGCCCCTTCAACCAATTCTTGACCGTCCATTTTTCCCGGAGCGTTCTGCTGCACCACCGTCATGATCTCGGCAAGCGTATCCAGCGACTCAAAAATGGCTTCCTTATTCGTGGATTTCGGCTTGAGCAGAGCTGTAGCGGCGGGTATGAGAAGAAATAAGGCCAGGAGTTGGGTCTTTCGCATAAAAACGCCCCTTAACAGGTACTGATCTCGATTGTACTCAATTCTGGACAAATAAAAAAGCCGGAATTTCCAGGACCCGCGCCTCCGTCAAGTATTTAAACGGGATTTGGAGGCCAGACGTTGCGCCATCCGGGCGGATTCTCCTTAAAAGAGCTATCGGCCCAAGAAGCCTCCTGCCGAAGCAGTGAGCCCAAAATTATCGTAACCCGCCAATCCCCTGCGCACTATAAGATGGAACAGGTCGTCGCTTAGCAAATTTTCACCCAAGCGCCTTATTTCAGCCCAACCCTTTTCGCAGGAAAACACCCAAATATTTCCCCATTAAACCTCTTGATTTCAGAGTGATATTAGACGATAAGGGTATTGTGGTTGAAGCGGAGAGCCGAGGTGAATCATTTAAAAGCCGCAATCGTAGTCATCCTGGTTATTGTTGCAGCAGTCATTCTAATCAAGCCAACGTCGGTGCAAACCGACACAGACACCGCCGTCAGGTCTGTGGAGACGCTGGGTCAGGCAGTTCGTGCGCCTCAGGGAGAACATTCCCCAAAAACCACGAGACACCAGGACTTTACAGGCCAATACCAGCTCTCGGGCCGGGTCGTTTTCCAATCCAGCAGACTGCCGGCGGACGGCGCGACCGTGGTATTAAGAACCCAGCCCTCTGAAAAACGAGCCGGCATCACCTTCGCAGGTTCCGACGGGCGTTTCCATTTCACCGTTGAAAACACAGGCTATTATCAACTGACAGCAGCCCTCGACGGTTGGGTCATGGTCCATCCCCTCGAAGTGCTCATAGACGAAGAAACAAACGCCTTAACCAACCTGGAACTCCAACTGGACAAAGGGGTGAGGATCATGGTTAAGGTAGTCGCCGCAGATACGGGCCACCCCTTGAAACGAGCCGAGATTCTGGTAAGAGACATGATGGCCCGGGCCATTACCACCGACCGCCGGGGCGAAGCCCAGGTCTTCCTCATTGGGGACCGCCTGAGCATTCGAGTTGAAGCGCGGGGCTACACTCCCGCAACCCGTGAAATTGCAGTAGAGTCCCAGACCAATCATATAACAATCGCCCTGCAACCCGCCGGAGAGTTCAACGGGCGCGTGGTGGATTCACTAGATCGGCCTATCATAGACGCCATCATCACAATTGAAGAAGATTCAGGGGATTGGAAGCGCCAATTTGAAACCGACAGCGAAGGCCTGTTCTTTTTTAGGGACTTTCCCCTAAACACCCCTTTCAACCTCACCATTTGGAAACAGGGCATGAAGCCACTGGAGGAAAATGGGCTCTTCACCTCTCCGGACAGCCCGTTCCTGCAGAAGAAACTGGTCATGTATCCCCAAGAAAAGGAAAGGGTTCTGCCCTATGGCGTGGTGATGAATCAACTGGGAGAGCCCATAGGCAAAGCACTGGTAACCCTGAGCCATAGACGGGGCCGCGAGTCTCTAGAAACCTATTCGGACGCAGACGGTTACTACCAATTCGACACCTGTCCCTTCTCGCTGAAATGGGGTGATCTCACCGTCAAAGCCGAGGGCTATGCCCTATGGCGACGTTTAACCCGACGCATGTCCTACCCCAATGATGTGATTCTCTCCGAAGGCTCCTGGCTGGCCGGAAGAGTGGTTAACGCCAATAATGAGGGACTTGGAAATGTCGCCATATTTTCACAGGGTATTTTTGAGCCCCTATCTCAAGAACCCCTGGCCCTTTCAGACATGGACGGAAACTTTTACTTGTCTGGTCTCAGTGACATGCAGAAGCTATTATTCTACAAACCCGGATACGCCCCCCGCCCTTATCGCCCGAAAATATTGAATCGAGACGCCGAGACCGTGGTGCTCGAAGAAGAGGGCGTCCTGGTGGGATTTGTAAAAGACGCGGAAAGCGAAGAGCCCATACCCCAATTCGAGGTAAAGCCGCTCAACAGCCCCATTTGGGTAAAGAAAATCCATCATGCCCGAATTGCTGGTTCGGGAGACCAATTAGAGGTGCATAATGAGCGAGGACGTTTCTACATCCACGGCCTCATTCCAAACGAAATATTAGACTTACGAATATCAGCACCGGGCTATCCCCCCAAAGACTTTTCCTTTGTCATCCCCAAGCGGGATGAAACCGAAGATCGGAACTTCCTGCTAGAGCCAGGCGACTATCAGCTCACCCTGGGGATTCAGAACACCGAGGGCGAGCCACTCGCAGGAGTGTTGGCAAGGCTTTTGGCTGTTACACCGCCCATGAAGCTAACCCATTGGAAGGATCTTTTGGACAAAGCGTCCATCTACCGAAACCAGACATCCGATGAATCGGGCCTCATCACCTTCCACGGACTGCCCGCAAACCGGTCATTTGGGCTGGTTATTGAGGGCGAAGGATTCACCCGAAAACTCTTAGAGGCGCCGCCGCCAACCACGCCCGAAGAAGCCCCTGTACACTGGATCACCCTAACAAAGGAGGCGCGCATTTACGGCTACATCAACCGAGAGGCCTATCCAAATGCAACCCAGATCTTCAGTAATTCCAACCACAAAGGCTATAAAACCGAACTCTTGGAGCTGACGCCAGATCAGGAAACCTATGAGATGAACGGCCTGCCCCAAGGAGATATCACCCTAACCCTTGCCGAAAGCGTGGCGGGTTCTGGCGGCGTTTCCTTCTCCGAACAGAGGACCGTCAGCCTGAAGGAGGGTCAGAGTTATCGATTGGATTTTGGAGACAAAACCCAATTCAGAGTAGAGGGTTACGCCATATCCGGCGGCAACGCCATGCCGCGCCAGACCCTATTCCTGCTCCAAGGCACGGCCTGGAAGAAGACCGTAACTTCCGCCAATGGCCATTTCGTATTCGATGAAGTAGAAAGCGGCGAGTACCAATTGGTGGCCTCCTGGATCCCCAACCCGGAGGCCGTTGGCCAGGCCGGGTTACTGGCCAACTACCCCAACCAACACCCCATAAATGTAGAGGATCGGGACATCAACGACAGCTTCATATTCCAAGCGTTTGGAGCGCTTTACGGATACATACCACCTCAGGGCAACTGGCGAGTGCAATTGGAAGGGGTCATGACCAACGGGGGACGACATTTCCGCTCGCAAGATCCAGAAGAGAACGGCTTCTTCTCCTTCCCCAACCTGGCCCCGGGAACCTACCAAATCGGTCGATACCCCACGGGATACCCCGCCGATTATGAAGTGCTGCTCGCCAACATCATCATGCCGGAAGGTGGAGAAGACCTAAACGTAGGACGATTAAAGCCAGACGGAAACGGCAAAGTACGCGTCATCGTCGAAACCCCGGGCGAGCAATACAACTGGCAATTTAAAATTAAAGCCAATCCCTTATTCCAGACGCCTGGCAACCCGGTCGCCCGATCCGCGGTGGAGAAAAACGTGTTTCGTGCGCCAGAGGAAATCCTCTTAAGCAACCTGGGTAAAGGTACTTATGAGATTGAAATTGAGGCAGTGAACAACCAGGCCTTCAAAATAACCCCAAACACCATCCAGATAGACCCGGACCCGCAAAACCCCAGTATCGCCCTTTTCACAATTCAAGCCGGGACCTGGCTGGACATCGTCGCCAAAGACCCGGAAGTCATCATCGCCTCGGCACGCCTCGTGCGCGAGGGACAAACCGTCAATCTCCAAGCCTGGCCGGGTCCAGACCAACCCTATCCTGTTCAGGGTGAAGAAGTTGCCTTATTCTATCAAAACATCTGCATGGTGCGAAACCTGCCCCGCGGAGACTGGACATTGGAAGTCATCGATAGCCGCCGCCGAACCCATCACCAGAGAGTCCATTTGGAAACGGGCAGAGAAAAGCAAATCGCCCTGGAGTTCAATTAGGAAAGAGCATGCACCCCATAACCCTATATTTTCTAGAGGCCTTAAAAGACCATGCCGACCCTGTTCGCGCCCCACAGATGCAGGCCTACGCCAAGACAGACCAGCCATTCTACGGCATATCGGCCCCGGTCAGAAAGGCCATCTTCAAACAGGCGAAGAAACAGCATAAACAACTGAATGCAGAGGACTACCGCCAGGTCATCACCCAATTATGGGAAGGAAGGTCCAGAGAAGAAATGTACCTCGCCCTGGAGGTCGCATGTGGTTACAAGAACCACCACAACGACAGCCACTTCACCTTCTACGAGAGCCTATTCCCCAGAGCCGCTAACTGGGACACCCTAGACTGGATCGCCAGCAGCCTCATCAGCCCGCTCGTACTAGCCAACCCCAGCAGAGAAAGCCATTTAAAGCAATGGCGCCAAGACAGCAACATGTGGATAAGACGCGCCTCCCTGCTAGCCCACCTCCGCCACGGAGCCGCCACCAACACCCAGCTATTAGCGGAAACCATCGACATATTAAAACATGAGAAAGAGTTCTTCATCAGGAAAGCCATAGGATGGGTTCTGCGTCAATACGGCAAAACCAACCCAACCTGGGTCCTGGACTTCGTAAAAACAAGAGAAACCCAACTCTCCGGCCTAACCAAAAGAGAAGCCTTAAAACATTTAACTTAGCAACATCTCAGCGCTTGCTCAACCAAGATTTAGAACATAGCCCAATCAAGCTTACAGAACCCAACCTCAACTGGAGGGCGCCTGCTTGCTTCGATTATTAGATGGGGCAGGGACCGCAATTCCGCTCGCATTGCCTTTTGATCACTTTACATGCAGTAGCGCCTATAGTTGTACAACCCAGCGAACTACCGCAAAAAGCCTTCACATCTACAATGCATGAGGCGTATTCATTAACACAAGTTACCAGACAGGGTATATTGGCCTTAACGGGCCGAACGCTCAAACTCCAGATGCCCAGAACAAGCACCAGAGTCATGATAAAAACTAATAAATTATCCTTCAAAATTGACTCCTTGCCGGAATGCTATTATCATTAAGATAACATGATCAACCATGCCAAACAAGCCCTTTCCAGCAGAACAACCTAATTTTATTGACATAACAGCGTTAGAAGAAGTAGAGTTTCTTATATATTAGGAACCCCAAGCGAGGGCGCCTTACTCGATTGGAGAAAGACATGTTGCTATGGATTCTCATCATTTCCAATGTGTGGAAGTTGGAGAGTACAGGTATATATAATCATCCAGTGATTGCCGCATCGCCTCAGTTCCACTTTTATATGTTAGATCGGGCAGAAGAAAAGATTTTGCATTTCAATGGAGCGGGGCGCCGTTTAAGTGATATTTCTGGTCCAGGACAGGGACCGGATCGCTTAACCTCTCCTCGTTGGATCCGCTTCTATAAAAATCGTTTATATATTTCTGATCGCAGAGGCATCGCCATATTTTCAAACACCGGCCACTTCGAAAAGCGCCTCAGCATGCCCAGCGATTTAGACCTCACGCTTATTGAAAATGGGTGGCTGTCCTTATCCGGGCTCCATGCATCAGAACGAGATCAGCCCTTAAGGCTACTAATTTGGAATGAGTCTCTTACACAAAACGAGCAGCTTTATCAATGGACAAGTGAAAACAGCCGGAAAAAGGAACGCTGGGGCGATGAACACACCATGTATATAGATCCCGCCATGGAAATAAGCCTTGTTCGATCAGATTCAGAAGGACGATATTTCTACGTTCAACCCGCTCGGCTAGACCGAATAGACATTTTCAAAAAGGGACAAGCCGAGCCAATACAATCCATTAGCATCCCTGGGCCTCGAATTCCCTATAATGAAAAATGGGGGCGACAGGAGATCAAAAAAATCAAACAAGCCGTTTCTTTGCCCCCAGGGTTAAAGGTCATCCCAGACCCCCACGAATTTATCCCTAAAATAGAAAGCTGGGCACTATCAAAGATGGACGACTGATTGTATTCCCAACCCATTTTCATCCCGACAAGGGAATAACACCTGGCCTGCCAAAGGCATACAGCAAAACTGGTCAACCCTTGCCTGGGAACGCACTGGACCCTTATGTACACCGTATCGTAGCAATGGATAAGTCTGATATATATTTCCTTTCCTTAGATCAAGATGAGGCGTTCACCATTGTGAAGCTACCCGAAAAGGAAGCGAAAAACCAAATGGACAACCAACCATTACCTACACTAAATTGGGTTCCAAATGGTCAATGATACGAGATTCCATAAAGTATACATGGCCATTGCCAGTATCATTATT
>JBNKOV010000212.1:0-8046 GCA_050294955.1 Holophagae bacterium | reverse complement strand
GTCAATGAGAGCATTCTTGACATACTCGTCGGTCTCGAGATTAGCCTTTATGGCATGGGCATGTATCTGCCTTCCTTGCCAAATTTCTCCCAACGAGCCACAAGAGTTCAAGATACTTGTACAGGCAAAGACATCTGGCCGCCAACCAGCCCGATATCGTGTTTCTCGATCGATTGTTGCCCGACATTAACGGCTTTGTTCTTTGCGAGAAGATCAAATTGAGAGATCCCCAAATCCTGCTCATGATGTTCTCCAGCCAGGGAGAGGATCAGGACATCATCCAGGGTCTAGAGTTGGGGGCCGATGATTATCTGCCCAAACCCTTTCCCGCCGAGCTGTTGATTGCCCGGGTCAAGGCCCTGTTTCGACGTCGTCAGCCTCGGTCTCTAAGCGAAAAGCATGTTTTCGGCAATCTGGTTCTGGACAAGAAGCTGCACCAGGTCACCTTGGACGGTCGGACCCTGGCGTTGACCAAAACCGAATTTCGGTTTCTAGATCTCTTCATGGACCGGGCGGATGAGCTGGTCGTTTATGAAGACCTGTTCAAAATATTGGGTTACGATCAGGATCTTGAAGAGGCCCGCCATGTGGTTTTCTTTCATGTGGGCAGTTTGCGTAAAAAATTGGGTCTATATCGATCCAGATTAACCACAGTACGCGGCTACGGGTACAAGTTCTGTTCAGCAGACCCGGAACCCTGAAAACAAAAAAGCCGCCCACTGGGCGGCTTCTCGGGCGTAGATGACGCCAATAAGTTTTAGCCTTTAACGAAGACCACAACCAGGGTGTAAAGCGCCAGGGATTCGATAAGCGCCAGACCGATGATCAGAGTCGTTCTAATGTTGCCAGCAGCAGCAGGGTTACGTGCAATGCCTTCGCAAGCAGAAGAGATGGCTTTACCCTGGCCGAGACCGCAGAGACCTGCGCCCAACGCCATTGCAGCGCCAGCCGTCCACCAGCCGCCGGCTGATCCAGTTGCTTCTCCACCTGTTGCAGCGTCAGCAGCCATCAGGGCTGTGCCTACCAGGAACATTACTAAAAGAGTCATAAACTTACGCATCTAAGTACCTCCAGATATTCGGACCCGTTTCGGAGACGCGCCCGTTTTAATTTTTAGTGATCGTGAGCAATGGCGCCTGCAATGTAGACCTGAGTGAGCATAATGAACACAAAGGTTTGCAGGAAAGCGGCGAAAAGGCCAAAGGCCATGAGGGGCACAGGCAGCAGCAGGGGAATCAAGCTGTAAAAAACTGCTGTAACAATGTGCTCGCCGGAGATGTTGCCAAAAAGACGAATGCCCAACGAAAAGGGACGGGCCAAGTGACCGATGATCTCGATAGGGAACATCAGCGGGGCCAACCAGAGCATGGGTCCCATGAAATGTTTGATATAGGCCATGCCGTGCTCTTTGAGGCCTTCAAAGTTGTAGTAGACAAAAACAATGACAGCACAGGCAATGGTGGTGTTGAAATTTCCGGTAGCCGCAGAAAAGGTGGGAAGCATGCCCAGTAGGTTGGAAAGAAAAATGAAAAATGCAAGTCCGCCAACCAGAGGCATGTACTTGCGGCCTTCTTTTCCAATGTTCTCATCGACCATGCCCAAAAGCCCTTCTACGACAACTTCCATAACTTGCTGAAGCGAGCCGGGAATCAGGTTCGATTTAGATTTAACGACTACCGCCAGCAATGTGAGAATGACACAAACAATGGCGGCTGCGATCACATGATCGTAGACGGCAAATTCGTGAACGTCTTTTTGCAGGGCGTTGGCAATCAGTCTGGTCCAAAACGATGGGTGTATTTCCATGTTCAATCCTCAGTTACGCGTCAACCGTTTTCGGAAGAGTTATTTTTACGGTCATAAAGAAATGTGCTGATGAGAAGTCCGATCAGCAGGGTGAACGTTCCGGCGAGATACCAGGGCCAGTTCACGACAAACAGCGAAATCATGCCATAAAACAGCCCGCCAAGCAAGAAATAACGGACAAAAATCATCAAACTTTCCCACCCGGCGGTGGTCTTGCGCGGTTTTAGGGTGTTTCGCAGGGTGAAATGCCAGAGAAAGAGGATGGTGGCAATGGTGCCGAACCCAAAGGCGAAGCTCCAACCGGAGACCCACCCGAAGAGGCAACTGAGGATGGAGCCCACAACGCCGCAGATGATGAAGACCTTGTAGAAAAACTTTAGAAAGTCAGTCTTTTCCGGCTGATTCGTCTGGTGTTCCATCGCTCTCTTCCCGGTCCCGTTCCTCGGCTTTATTGATGATGCTCAGCTCTTTGAAGAGGTTGAGAAATCCGGCGGCGATGCCACAAATGGCCATAATCGCCGCCCAGAGATACTCGGTTCCGGCCAGTTTGTCGATTTGACGCCCCAGCCAGAAGCCCAGAAGGGTGCAGGCAAGAAAATGTGGGCCAATGGTGGCCAATCTCAGCCATTCGTTCTTGCGATCAGACATGGGTCACCCTCCCTGGCCTGACCCTTTACGCGTTTGAGCTGCCGCCGGACGACGAGCCGCCCGATGAAGAACCGCCCGTTGAAGAACCGCCTCCCCGGGGACGACGACTGCGCCCATATCGGGAACGACCTCTGTTGCGACTGCGAGGCCGCTCTTCCCGTTTTTCCGCTTCGGCGGGCGCTTCGGCTACCGCTGCGGAAGCCATTGGCGTTTCGTCCGTTTGGACGGTTTCTTCGGTGGGTTCAGCGTCGACCTCGTCTGCATCCGGTTTGTTGGAGCCTTGGAGAATCTTCTCTTTAATGGCGTCCTTGAATTCGTCCATGCGTTCTTCGTAGAGACCGTGGCGTTTCATGAGGGTGACCCGAACGGAGAAGTTGAAGCGTTCGAAAGGAGGCAGGCTTTGGGGAACGGGAATCTCCACGGTGCGCAACTCTTCGAAGGCCAGCTTGCTCAGCGTCTCCAGCTTCTCTTCGCGGTAATCTTTTTGTTGGTTGATATCCTGTTCGCTCATGGATGCCGCCATGGATGACAGGGACAGGGGCGCGGGCATCACCATTTCTTGCTTCTCCTCTTTATGTGACCTTTTGGTTATATCGAACTGGGGGGTGGCGTTGTATTCTGGTTTGAGGTTGAACTTGATTTTCGTATTGAAGTCCCGCTCAAGGTTCATGAGGTCCCCGCGTCGTTCGTTAAGCAGGTGAACGCCCAGGTCGGCCCAGCATGATACGCCCAATTCTTTTACCATGCCGTTCAATATCTGCTGTTTGATACGGCGCAGCAGGTCGATGGCCTGAAGGTCCAGTGATTTTACTCGACCCAGGCCGCGACAGGAGTCACAGTCTACATAATGTCGCACGTCTTTGGAAGTGTTGATGCGCTGGCGCGACATTTCCAGCAGGCCAAATCTGCTGAGATTGGTGGTGGTGATTCGGGCCTTGTCTTCTTTAAGGCACTCCCGCAGCTTTTGCTCCACCTGTTGGGAATTGCGTCTGTCTTTGAGATCGATGAAATCGATGACCACCAGACCGCCCAGATCCCGCAGGCGCAACTGGCGCGCCACTTCTTCGGCGGCTTCCAGGTTGGCCCGCAATGCCGTGGCCTCCAGGTTGCCCTCTGAGGTCTTGCCGCTGTTGACGTCGATCACCACCAGCGCTTCGGTTTGCTCCACCACAATGGACCCGCCGGAAGGCAACATGATTTTAGAAGCGAACAGACTTTCAAATTGTTCTTCAAGATGGTGCTTGGAGAACATGGGCGTTTTGCTCTTATAGAGCTTCACCATGTTCGCATAGTTGGGCATCATCTTGTTGAAATAGTTCAGAATGGTCTCATGCACCGCAGGATCGTCCACCAGAATTTCGGTGATGTCCTGGTTGAAATAGTCCCGAATGGTTCGGGTCACCACGTCGTCCTCAAGGTACAGCAGAGACGGGCTCTTGCGCTTGGTGGCTCGGGTCTCCAGCTCTTTCCATGTGCTGGTCAGCAGGTTCAGGTCTCGCTGAAGCTGCTCCCGGCTCTTGCCCATTCCGGCGGTTCTGATGATGTAACCCATGCCGTCTGGCACGGTGATCTGATTGAGCATTTCCCGAAGACGTTTTCGGTCTTCCGCATTTTCAATTTTGCGGGAGATGCCCACCTTGCTCGCCAGGGGCATCATCACGAGGTACTGGCCGGGCAGAGAGAGGTAGGTCGTCAGATAGGCCCCTTTCAGGCCAATCTCTTCTCGGGCTACCTGGACGATCACTTCCTGACCTTTTTTGATCCGTTCCTGGATGGGAATACGGCGGTCGGAGCTGGTGAGGTAGCGCGAGTGCATTTCATTAAACGGCAGGAATCCGTGACGGTTCCCGCCATAGTCTACAAAGGTGGCCTGAAGGCTGGGTTCAATCGCCGTGATGGTGGCTTTGTAGATGTTTCCTAGATTGCTCGTGGAGTTAAGCGACTCAAAGTCTGCTTGTTCGAGCTTGCCTTTCTCGCCGATGATGGCAACACGCAATTGATCGAAGTCCCTTGCGTTGACGAGCATTTTATATTTTGGCATGGATCTGATCCTTCATTTTCGAAAGTGAAGACAATCGCTTTAAAAAGTTCTGCGTTGTCTGGTATGATTATTATCTGGCACTATTGAGTGTGAGAATGGGAGGCATTGATGAACAGAAGAACGACAGTGGGAAGTGAACTTGACTCGTATTGCGGTCGCTGCAAGCTGGTCTTGAACCATGTAGTGACGGCAATGGTGGAGGAGGAGCCCCGAAGGGTTCGATGCCTTACCTGCCAGAGTGAGCACAACCACCGTCTTCCCAGTGTGAAGAAGGCGAAAACGGCTACCAAGGGGCGCAGTACTTCGTCCCGGTCCACCAGCAAATCCTCGCTGACGGGCAGATGGCAAACGGCCCTCGCCTCCTGGGATGGCTCGACAACTAAAAACTACAGTATTTACGAAACGTTCAATGTCGATGAGTGGATCTCCCATAGTAAATTCGGCAACGGCCTTGTTATTGACACACCGAGCTCGGATAGAATAATAACACTTTTTGAAAGCGGTGAGAAAATGTTAATGCAGGGGAAACCGCGAAAATGAACCAAATGGCTGCGTCCTGCCCTGCAGGACGCGCCTTTATGACTCAAATTCCCGATAGAGCATGCTCGCTTGAATCCCGGTGTTGTTCTGGTACTTGCCGGAAGCATAGGATACCTGTTCCCCTTCCAGGGTATGGTAGAAGATCTGGCAGATCTCTACGCCTTTGTAGATGCGAATGGGTTGTACTGCAAAGATTTCCAGGGTCCAGTATCCCTGAAAACCCACGTCCCCAAACCCGGCGGTTACATGCACGAACAGGCCCAGTCTGCCTACGGAAGACCGGCCCTCCAGCATGGGAACCAGATTGCGTGTTTCGGTGCGTTCCACAGTGCGGCCCAAATGCAGACGGCCCGGCTGGAGCACCAATCCCTCGTCGGGTATGGTCACCTCTCTGGTGGGATTGGGCGCGGCCATATCCAGTACGTCGTTTTCGTACACCAACAGGGTGTCGTGCAGCCTGAGGTTGTAACTGTTTGGATTTAATTGGTCTGGTGTGAATGGGTCGATCAGGATATCGTTGCCCATGCGTTTTTGAATTTCCGGTCCTGATAATATCATTGACGTCCCTTTCGCGGTTTAGTCCTCAATCACTTCGGTCCCGGCAATCTTGTCCTGCAGGCCCAGTCCCTCTTCGTTGAAGAAAATGTAGAGGAAACCCAAGCTGCAGGGAAGGCCGCATATGAAATAGCCCAAAAGCCTCATTCCCACGGTTTTCGGTTCCAGGCCCACCTTTTCCGGTTTGCCGGTTTCGATGACGCGTATCTTCATGAGATGTTTGCCCACCGTCTTGCCGTACTTGTGCCAACCGTAAACCACGTGAAGCGCACAAGCCACGCTGGAGACAAACCCCAGAAAAAGCGCAATGAAGCCGCCTTTCAGAAGAATTGAAAGGAGAAAGTAGGGAATCATTAAAACCACACAGGTCAAACTGTCCAGAAGGTAGGCCAACAGGCGCTTCACGGGTTTTGCCCTGACCGTCGTTTGTGGCGTCTGTCCTACGGGAGCAGGCGCCATGGGCGGTGGCGGCGCCGTGGGAACCGGAATGGGCATGGGTTCGTGATCCGGCCCATCGTCAGCAATTGGCGGGGTTGGCATAGGCGCAGGAGGCGGTTTGGGCAGGGGAGGCGGCGCCATGGCCGGCTCTTCAGGCTCCACAAAAGGTAGCGGCGGCGCCACGGGGCCTTCACTCACCGTGTTGGTTGTTTCGGGCTGCTGTTTTAAATTCAAATTCAGGGTGGAGGCGGCAGCCGGATCGTTTTCGCCCATAACAGCAAGGGTCTGGGTTTTCTCAGCCTCATTCACTTCTTGCTTCTGAATAAAGTCGAGGTGAATGCGGCCCGCCATGATATTGTCCCCGTCTTTCAGGGGCGCTTCGGTCACCTTCCGGCGGTTCAGGAACGTGCCGTTGCTGGAGTTATTGTCCACCAGATAGTACTGACCGCCACGGTTTTCAACTCGAACATGTAGGCGCGAGATACTGGTGTCATTTATGACGATATCATTGGAGTTGCTTCGGCCCAAAGTGGTTACCTGGTTTACCAACTGATGGTCTTCGTAACCGCCGTCGCTTGATTTATATCTTAAAATAGCATTTTGCATAAGGGATTCCCATCCGATCCTAATCTATCTAAGCATTATAACCAGCCATGGGAATCTTGTATAACCCTTTTTTCAAGGGCCATAGGAGCGACCGGTTTGCAGGGTTCATCCGAGGCGTCTCGTTCCTCCATAAGGTGCTGGCCAGCCGGGCGTCCCGTCACTTCTGCAAAAATGTTGGGTTTTGCAATTGGTACATATCGTGACCGCTAAGTTCAAAACAGACGGGATGGCCGAGGAATATGGTCCCATCATCTCGGAAAGCGAAAAGTGGAAATACCTTCAAGCCCGGTCCAGAATCGCTGGGATCTTTTATGGAAAATCGGGTGATGGACAAGAGGTCTCCCGAGTTGGGGTTCAACTGCATGAGATAACCAGAACTCATCACATACAAGCGATTACGAAACCACTTTACATCGGAGACCAGCGTGATGCAACGGTCTCCTGGGCGCTTGGGCTCGAACTCCATAATGCGGTTCATATGCTTGCTGAGCACAGGGTGCTCAATGGAAAAATGGCCTACTTTTTCAAACTTGCGATTGAACTTGTAAATCATTGGCGCATAAGGAAACGCGGCATACCAGAATCCATCCCCGCCAAAATGCCAGATCGTCTGATTGACATAGGGGATCCGGAAAACCAGGTCGCCATCCTTCTTATCGAAAGGAATGCTCCCAATGGACGTCTTGGACCCATCAAAGCCATAGGCCATGGCGAGATGCCCGGTCCGAGGCGAAACCGGCGCAATAACCTCTCGGTCTGAGACCGCCAGAGACAAACCATCGCTGGGAATGAAGGGCGCCATGGAATCTATGGGGATGGCGCCCTTATAACGGCCATTTACATAATGAGTGATTCTGTCTGTTTTTCCAAAATCTACAGCCCAGATTTGATTCTCTACAACAGCCATCATCGAAGCGCCGGTACGGAACTCGCCGGGTCCTTCCCCCATGCTCCCAATTCGCGTTCCTTGACTGGTTTTTGTATGAATGCCAATAATCTGTGGATGGTCTTGGGCTCTGAGATATAGCATATCCCCTTGGATCACCATCTGGTGATACCTTTCCAGGTAATAGTCGATAAAGCCGGCGTCTTCGCTTTGAAAATCGAAGGGAGTAACCTGCAGCCGGTACGTTTCAGTCGCATTTGATGATAAGGCGCTAAATAGGAACAGGCGCCATGCCAAATAATTGACACCAAAAACCCTGCGAACCAGTCTCAGGTTTTTGAGGCTCGTCATGGTGTTCGAGGCCTGGTGGAACATGGATTGGCAATGATCGACCACCTCGTGAGCGAGATGGCAAACAAAATGAGACATGAGAACCTTCTTGCGAAATTTCTGTAGGCTCACGCCTCAGGCTTTGGAGAACGCCGGTTCAAACAGGGTGGCCGCAATCGTGGCTTCCGTTGGTCCG